>JBGPMZ010000001.1:0-25323 GCA_041487255.1 Binataceae bacterium (SeqCode)
CACGCTGCTCAAGAAGGAGATCGCGATCTTCGGGACCGCCTCGGAAGTGACCGCGGCGATCATGCGAGTTAAGGAGAGTTGCGGCTACGAGGATTTCGCCTTCAACACCTGGTTCGAGACCGGCGGCTTCAGCAGCACCGAGGTCGAAGACCAGATGCAGTACTTTGCCGAGGAAGTGAAGCCTCAGCTCGCGCGCGCATGCGGCGGTCAGGTGCAGAATCCGCAGCTCGGGCTCAACTTCGAATAGCGCGGACGATTACTTCGAGCGTTGTTCGTCGAAGGTGCGATCGATGCGGTCGAAGCGGCGGCGGAGAAATTCGCGGCTTTCGTCGTGCGGCAGGATGTAGAGCCGGTTGGCGAGGATCGCATCGACGACTTTCGCGGCGACCTCGTCGACCTTAAGCACGCGTCCCGCGAGATTGAGGTTGGCCGCGCCCTGCGGTTGCACCTGAGGCGAAGCCTCGGCGCCCCCGAAGTCACTCGCGCGATTGCGTTCCGAACTGCCGATGTTGGTTTCCACCCGCATCGGGCATAGCACCGATACTCCGATGTCGTGTTTGCGAATCTCGCGGCGCAGCACCTCGGCGAGCGCGACCACTCCATACTTCGCGACGCAATACGGTCCGAGGCCTTCGTTGGGAACCAGTCCCGCAAACGACGCGGTGAATAGTATGTGGCCGCTCTGACGCTGCTCGATCATGCGCGGCAGAAAGGCTTCGACTCCGTGAATCGGTCCCCACAAATCCACCTTGATGATCCATTCCCAATCGGAGTGCTTCATCTCGGCGATCGGACCGCCCACCGCGACGCCGGCGTTGTTGAACACGATGTGTACGGCGCCCATGCGCGAGAACGCGGTCTCGGCGAGATGCTGCACCGAGGCAAGATTCGCCACGTCGCAAACCACGCCTTCGACCTTCGCGCCGGATGATGAAAGCGCGGCGACCGCTTTGTCGAGAGCGCCAGCTTCGATATCGGCAATCACGAGCCGCGCGCCCTTGTCGGCGAGGGCCGTTGCGGTGGCAAATCCGATGCCGCTGGCTCCGCCGGTGATGACGGCGACTTTTCCGCTTAGGGTTTCCATGCTCCCACCCTATACCTCGGGTCATGCTAACGCGCGAGGCCCGGAAGGAGCTGCACCAGTCCGCCCGCGATGAATTCTACCGCGACCGCGGCGAGCACCAGGCCGAGCAACCGGCTGATAATGTTGATGCCGGTTTTTCCGAGCAGCTTGCGTATCGGATCGGCCATCCGCAGCGCGATCCAGGTTGCGAGTGCCACGAAGAGGCCGGCGACGACGAGAAACAAGGTGTCGTAAGCATCGGTCGCCTGATGCGCATAGATGATCATCGTGCTGATCGCGCCCGGGCCTGCCAGCAACGGTACTCCAAGCGGGACGACCGCGGGGTCCTCCTTCTCTGTCCCTTCCTGCATTTCCTCCGGCGTGCTGAGAGTTCTGCTCAGGCGCGCATTCAACATCGAGATCGCCATCAGCAGGATTAGAATTCCGCCGCCCACTCGAAAAGACGCCACGCTGATTCCGAACAATCGCAGCAACGGTTCGCCGAGGAACACCGAGAGCACCAGCACCGTAGCGACGGTCAACGCTGTGACGCTTGCCGTGTGCTTGCGCTCCTGCTTGGCTTGGCCGGCGGTGAGGGTGATGAAAATCGGGATCGTCGCGATCGGGTCGGCGATTACGAATAGTGCGGTCGCGATTTCCGCGTTGGTTTTCCAGTCGTGCATTGGTGCCGCGGCCCCACTCTCCAATTGCCAAACGAGCCGAGACCTAGGATAACCAGCATCGTCCGGGAGGTGAATCATGAGAGTACAGGTTGGCGACGGACGGCTGTTTTTCGATGTCGAAGGCGCGAAGCTGGTGCCCGATGGTCCGAGCATGCGCGAGCGGCCTACGCTGTTGCTGCTGCATGGCGGCCCGGGATTCGATCATTCGAATTTCAAACCCGACCTGAGCCCCCTCGCGGAAGTCGCGCAAGTCATCTACCTCGACCATCGCAGTAACGGCCGCAGCGATCGCACCCCACCGGATCGATGGACGCTGGCGAACTGGGCGGACGACGTTCGCGCATTCTGCGAGGCGCTTGAAATCGAGAAGCCGATCGTCATGGGTACCTCGTTCGGCGGATTCGTCGCGATGACCTATGGAACGCGGCATCCCGACCATCCGGGCAAGCTCGTCTTCTGCACGACCTCGGCGAAGTGGCGCTTGTCGCGAGTCCTCGACGTATTCGAACGTCTCGGCGGCAAAGAGGCGCGCGGGGCGGCGAAAAACTATTGGGAGAATCCGAGCAACGATACGATAGCCGACTACATCCGCGTGTGCATTCCGCTCCACAACCACAATGGTCGCGGCCCCGAGATGTTCACCCGCAGCGTGATGAATATGGAAGTGGTGCTCGACTTCCCGCGCCGGGAGCAAACCAAATTCGATTTGCTGCCCGACCTGGCCCGCATCAAATGTCCGACGCTGGTTATGGGCGGCGAGGACGATCCCATCACGCCGGTCGAGGATTCGGCGGATATCGCCGCGGCGCTTCCCAAGGGGTTGGTGCGCTTCGAGCGATTCCCCGTGACCGGGCACGGCATCGTAATTGACGCGCCGGAGCGCTTCATCCAGGTGCTGAAGGAGTTCGTCACCGGCTGATTTGTCTTCGCGCGACGGGGTTTAATGCGGCCGCGGGCATCGTTATCATCGTGTCACGGCGCGCGCTCGAATGGGGGCCCATCCGCATGCGCCGGCATCGATGGACGATCTTCCGAATAGCCGGGCGGCTCGGACGCTTACAAATCCGAAGCGCATCTTGATTATCCTCAATGGTGCGATTGGCGACGTGGTTCGTGCCTTGCCGCTGTTGGGCCGAGTCCGCCGCGGCTTTCCCGATGCGCATATCGCGTGGGCGATCGAACCGAAGTCGGCGCCGATTCTCGAAGGGCATCCGTGGCTCGACGAAACGATTCTTTACGATCGACGCCGCGCGCCTTGGTCCTTCATTCCATTTCTCAAACGCGTGCGCGGCGGGCGCTTCGACCTCGCTATCGATCTGCAGCGCCATCTCAAGAGTGGAATCATTTCGGTTGTATCGGGCGCGCGGGATCGGATCGGATTCAGCGCGAACAACACCAAGGAGCTGAATCATCTCTTCTCGACGCGCCGAATCGAGCCGCAACCGGAGATGCGCTTGAAGCTTCTCCAGTATCAGGCATTCGGCGAGGCGCTCGGACTGCCGCTCGCGCCGGTGGAATTCGGGCTCTCGGCTTCGCGCATGGAACGCGAGCTGGCCCAGATCCTTCTCAAAGGTGCGCCAGGACCGCGCCTCGGGGTTATCCTCGGCTCGTCGTGGCCGAGCCGCATCTATTTTCCGAAGTCGATCGCCGCGGTAGTTCGCGGCGTTTGCGATCGAGACAACCTGAACGGGGATGGTCCCGCGCTATTTCCGGTGCTGCTTGGCGGGCCTGACGAAACCGCGTTGGCTTCCGAGGTGATGCGCGAACTAGGCGGCGTCGGGGCGTTGAACCTCGCGGGCAAAACCTCGTTGCGTGACCTGATCGCGATCTTTCCCGAATGCGAGGCGGCGTTCGGACCAGATTCGGGGCCGATGCACATCGCGGCCGCCGTCGGATGTCCGATCGTGTCGCTGTGGGGTGCGACCTCGCCAAAACGATCCGCGCCGTGGGGCTTCGACGATTTTGCGATCACCGGCGAGATTCCGTGTCATCCGTGTTATTTGCGCGAGTGTCCGGTCGGTCGCGAATGCATGCATCGCATCGCGCCGGAAGCGGTTATCGAGGCGTTGCGCGGTGCGCTCAAAAGCGCGCAGCACCGGCGCGCGGAAGAAATCGCCGCGCCGGAATCGGCGGGTGGAGTTTCGCGATGAATCGGGCCCGGGACACGCATTTTGTCGTAGCGGGATGGCGATTCCTGACTACGGAAAGCACTCCCCGTCAATCCGCCGGCGATCACCTGATCGAGAATGTGGTAGCGGCGCTGGAGGGCAAGCGCGGCGCTCCATTTCGCCGGTCGCGTCATGCGACGACCTGGAAAGTGCGGATCACGAGAGCGGCCGGCGAATCGGCCAACATCTTCGTAAAACAACTTGATGCCGCGCGCGGCTTGATTGCCCGCGCCAAGTCAAAATCGCGAGCGAAGCGCTCCGCACATGTTCTTCGGATCTCCCAAGACTTGCGCCGGCGCCGCTTCGGCGTTCCCAGCGTCCTACTCGTCGGAGAGAACCGTAACGCCCGCAACGAAGTGATCGTCACCAGCGAAGCACCCGGTTTCATGCTTACCCGATGGATGAATCCGACCTATCACACCGAGGTTGAAGTGCGGCGTGCAATACTGAACAAGCTGGGAGCGGAAATAGCCAGACTGCATCGCGCCGGCTACATCCATGGCGATCTCACTCCATACAACGTCTTTGCAACCGGCACTCCTCAGATAGCGATTACATTCATCGATCACGAAGGCACAGAGCGAACCTCGCCGGTGAGTATTAATGTCGCGCGAAACAGAATGCGCAACCTGGTGCAGTTGGGGCATTTCGATATTCCCGGAGTATCGCGAACCGACAAGTTGCGGGTCTTCGCGGCCTATGCGTCCGCGCTCGGCCAATCGGAACCAGGTAGGCGACAATCGCTTGTGAGAGTGGCTAAAATGATCGAACAGCGGCGCAGACGCGATCGCGCGATCCGGCCCCTCGCGGCGCAATCCGCGACAATCACCCGGAAACGCGCGGCCGGAGGCTGATGGCTGACCCGGTAAAAATATCGGTCGTGATCCCGGTTTATAACGAGGTCAAGACGATTGGCGAAGTTATAAACCGGGTGCTCAATTGCGGCTTCGACACCGAGGTGATCGTGGTCGATGACGCCTCCACCGACGGTACTCGCGAGTTCCTTAAGAACTTTCAGCACAGCCGCGTCAAAGTGTTTTATCATTCGAAGAATCGCGGCAAGGGCGCCGCGCTTCGAATGGGATTTGCGGCGGCTTCGAATCCATATGTATTCGTGCAAGATGCCGACCTCGAATATAATCCGCATGACTATCACGCCATGATCGAGCCGTTGCTCGATGGACGCGCCGACATGGTATACGGCTCGCGCTTCCTTGGCGGGCCCCATCGGGTGTTCCTCTTCTGGCACTATCTCGGCAACCAGCTCATCACCCTGCTTTCCAACATCGTCAGCGACTTGAACCTGAGCGATATGGAGACCGGGATGAAGGCATTCGCGCGCGACAAGCTGCTGCAGCTTCGGCTCAGCGCGAACCGGTTCACCTTCGAGCCCGAGATCACCGTCAAGGCTGGACGCGCGCGGTGGCGCATCTACGAGGTCCCGGTCTCGTATTCCGGACGCACCTACGATGAAGGAAAGAAAATCGGCTGGCGTGACGCACTCGCCGCAATCGGCGCGATTCTCTACTACAGGTTTCTCGATTGAATGCGGAGCCGGATCGCGAGTTGAAGTCGGCGGCAAGACTGGATGAAAGGTACGGTCCGCATGGTGGGGCGCCTTTGTCGCGAGACACCGCGACTACGAACCTGGCCGATAAGCCGCTCCGCGTCCTCGGCGTAGATCCGGAACTCGGTTACGCTGGCGGCGAGACCCAGGTGCTCGGCCTAACACTTGGGTTGTTGCGCGAAGGACATCGCGCGGCGCTCGCCTGCGATCCTCGCGGGCGACTTTACGAGCGCGCTCGGCGTGAAGGCATCGAGTGCCATCCGCTTCCGATTCGCAATGCGCTCGATTTCGCCGCGGGTCTGCGCCTGCGGAGTCTCCTTTCGCGCGAGCATTATAACGTCGTGCACTTTCACACCTCGCGAGCGCATTCGATGGCGCCCTTCGCGCGAGGCCTCGGGCGTGCGCTCATCGTTACGCGACGCATGGACTATCGGCCCAATCGGCTGTTCGCGCCGTATCTATACAATCGCGCGGTCGATGCGGTCGCGGCGATTTCGAGCACAGTCGCCGACGCGCTGAGCGAAGCGGGCGTCTCACGCGAGCATCTCCGGATCATCCCCTCCGGGGTGGATTGCGATCACTTTCGTCCGGCGAATTCATCGGAGCGTAGTGCCGCGCGATCCCGACTCGGAATCGAACGCGACGATTTCATGGTCGGAACGGTGGGCATGCTCGAGGAGCGCAAGGGCCATCGCTATCTCCTCGAGGCAATCGCGATGCTCAATCGCGCGCGCATTGACGGGTCGCGCATCAAATGCGCGATCGCAGGCGATGGTGCGATGCGCGATGAACTGGTGAGGCTTACGAGCGAGTTGGGGATCGCCGGTGATACTCTCTTCCTGGGAATGATTGGGGATTCGCGGCAGTTACTCGATGCGCTCGACGTTTTCGCGTTTCCTTCGCTCAAGGAGGGCCTCGGAGTGGCCTTGCTCGAAGCGATGTCATGTGGATTACCGGTCGTAGCAACTCGGGGAGGCGGTATAGTGGACATTGTCAACTACAATCATAGTGGGCTGTTGGTGCCGCCCGCCGACCCTCTGTCATTCGCCAACGCTGTCGATTCGCTTGCGAAGGACCCTACGCGGCGCTCGCAAATCGGAAGCGCCGCGAGGATTCGAATCAGCGAGAATTTCTCGATGGATGCGATGACCAGGAAGACTATCGATCTATACCGGACCTGCCTCTGTGGGCAGGGCCACCATCCGGAAGGGGCCAAAGACTAGATGCGCAGTATGACAGGGTTCGGGCGCGCTCACCTCGAGCGCGACGGGGTACGAGTGGTCGCGGAGATTCGCGCGCTCAACCAGCGCTTCTTCGAATTGAAGCTGAGCCTCCCGCGCGGATGGGGGGAGCATGAGGCGCAGGTGCGGAAATTGGTGCAGAGCACCGTGTCGCGCGGCCGCATCGAGGTCTTCATGCGCTATAGCGCGACCAAGGCTCCAGCGGTCAAGCTCCAGGTCAACCAGAAGCTCGCGAAACTCTACATCACCGAACTGCGCAAGCTCGGAAAGCAGCTGAACCTCAACGGCCGCCTCGGCCTGGAAACCATCATGCAACGGCCGGAAATTTTCCACGTTATCGAGGACGAGGACGATCAGATTCATCATGGCGTCAAGTTGGGCTTCGAGGCGCTCGAGGCCGCGCTGAAAAAGCTTGAGACCGAACGCATCCGCGAAGGCAGCAGTCTGAAGCGCGATTTCGGGCGGCGCATCAAGAAGATTCTGCTGGCGATGCCGAAAATCGAAAAGCTTTCCGCCGAGACCCGGGCCGAGGTGCTGGCCGGATTTCAGACTCGGGTCAAGGAGCTGCTTGCCGAATTGCCGGTCAACGAGAAGCGGCTCTATGAAGAGGCGGCTGGCGTGGCACAACGCGGCGATATTACGGAAGAGCTGACTCGATTGCGGATACATCTGGAGGCGCTGAGAGAACTGCTCGATCGCAGCGAGCCGGTCGGGAAATCCATCGAGTTCCTGCTGCAGGAGATCAATCGTGAAGTGAACACGATGGGTTCCAAATCGCAAAATGCTGGACTCTCGCAGCTCACCGTCGAGGTCAAAGGCGAAGCGGAAAAAATGCGCGAGCAGGTGCAGAACGTCGAATGAAGGATCCGCATCCAACCGCTCGCATGATAGAAGCGCAATTGCGAATATCGCAAGATTCGTATTAGTGTCTTTAATGACGGACTTGCCCCCAAGACGCGGTATAGTTTTTATCCTCTCTGCCCCTTCCGGGGCAGGAAAAACTACTATCTGGCGTGCCGCGCTCGAGGCCGTACCGGAGATTGAATTCTCGGTCTCATTGACCACACGAAAGCCGCGCGGCAGCGAGGTTGACGGAACCGACTATCATTTCGTGAGCGAGGATGAGTTCATACGCAGGCGCGATGGCGGTGAACTTGCCGAATGGGCGCAAGTTTTCGACGCCGGCTACGGCACTCTGAGACGTCCCCTCGACAACGCCATCCAGTCGGGCCGCGACATCCTGCTCGACATCGACATCCAGGGCGCCGGTCAGATTCGCGCGAAGTATCCCCACGACTCGGTCGCGGTGTTCGTGCTGCCGCCTACCTTTGATGATCTCGCTCAGCGCCTTCGCAAACGCGGCACCGAAACCGAAGACGCGATCGCGCGACGGCTCAACCGCTCGCGCGAAGAAGCGCGCGCCTATCCGGACTACGACTATCTAATCATCAACGACGACGTCGACGCGTCGGTCGAACGATTCCGCTCCATCGTCAATGCCGAGCGCTCGCGGGTGGCGAGGCTGCGGGAAGGTTTCGCGCCGTGGAAGAGCTAGTCCAGCAAAGCGAGCCGCAGGGGCTGGACGAACTTCTGCGCCGGGTAGTTACGTACAACCCCGACGCCGATCTCGCATTGATTCGCCGCGCCTACGACTATTCGGCGCGGATGCACGGGGAGCAAAAGCGCGAGTCCGGCGAGCCCTACGTTACGCATCCGCTGAACGTCGCGCTGATCGCCACCCAGCTCAAGCTCGACGTGCCCTCGATCGTAACCGCGCTGCTGCATGACGTGGTTGAGGATACCTCGACCTCACTTCAGGAAGTGGAAACTTTGTTCGGCGCCGAAGTCGCGCGCCTGGTCGATGGCGTAACCAAAGTTTCGAAGATCACTTTCTCCAGCCGCGCGGAAAAGCAGGCCGAGAATTTCCGCAAGATGATCATCGCGATGGCGCAGGACATCCGCGTGGTCATGATCAAGCTGGCGGACCGCCTGCACAACATGCGCACGCTCGGCCCGCTCGGGCCCGAACGGCAGAACGAAATCTCGCGCGAAACGATGGAAATCTACGCTCCCATCGCACATCGGCTGGGAATCTACTGGATGAAGTCGGAGCTCGAGGACAACGCATTCCGCTACGTGAACAACGGCGCGTACTCGACGCTCAAGACCTTTGTGGCGAGCAAGCGCGCCGAGCGCGAGGACTATATTCGCGCGGTCATCCAAATCCTGTCCGGGCGACTGGAAGATTCCGGAGTTCGCGCCGAGGTTACCGGACGCCCCAAGCACTTCTACTCGATTCATTCCAAGATGCAGGAAGAAGGGCTCACCTTCGATGAGATTTACGACCTCGTCGCGTTCCGAATCATCGTCGGCTCGGTGCGCGAATGTTACGAGGCGCTCGGCGTGGTGCACGCGAACTGGAAGCCGGTGCCCGGGCACTTCAAGGACTACATCGCACTGCCCAAGCCCAACATGTATCAGTCGTTGCACACGACCGTGATCGGTCCACGGGGGCAGCGAATGGAGGTGCAAATTCGCACCCGCGAGATGCATCGGGTGGCCGAGGAAGGAATCGCCGCGCATTGGACCTACAAACAGGGCGTGTCGCCCGAACAGCGCGACACCGAGCGCTTCGCGTGGCTGCGGCGGCTGGTGGAATCGCAACAGAATCTCAAGGATCCGCAGGAATTCCTCTCCACCGTTCGAGACGATCTTTTTCCTGAAGAGGTATTTGTCTTCACTCCCAAGGGCGACGTGCTCGACTTTCCCAAGGGCGC
Organism: Binataceae bacterium (SeqCode); assembly: GCA_041487255.1. Classification (GTDB taxonomy): domain Bacteria; phylum Desulfobacterota; class Binatia; order Binatales; family Binataceae; genus DATGKG01. The sequence goes on from JBGPMZ010000001.1 coordinate 9,500, forward strand.
GAGCGTGATCGATTTCGCTTACCGGATTCACTCCGGAGTCGGAAATCATCTGGCGGGCGCGCGTATCAACGGCCGGATGGTACCGTTGCGCTACCGGCTGAACTCGGGCGACACGGTCGAGGTCATCACCAACGACAAGCAGACGCCCGGCAAGGATTGGGCGAATTTCGTCGCGACCGCGCGCGCCAAAAGCAGGATTCGACAATGGTTCCGCCAGCAGCAGTCAGAACGCTCGCAAGACCTTGGGGTCTCGCTGCTGGATCGCGAGCTCGAGCCGCTGAAGCTTTCTGTCAGCCAGTTGCGCAACGAGAAGCGCCTCGAAGGAGTGCTCAAGGAATTTTCACAGCGCGATGTGGATGGCCTGCTGGCCGCGGTCGGCTACGGCATCATCACGCCGGGGCAGTTGCTCGGCAAGGTGTTGACGCCCGACGAGCTGAAACTTTATCGCGGCGAGAAGGCATCACCCGGCGCACTGCCCGGGCCGGCAGCCGCTGAACGCGCGGCCAAGGAAGCACGCCGTGCGGCCAGCGGAGCGGTGGTGGTCTCCGGAATCGGCGACATGATGGTGCGCTTCGCGCGATGCTGCAATCCGCTGCCGGGCGAGGCGATCACGGGATTCATCACGCGTGGGCGCGGCGTCACGGTCCATCTCGCGGGATGCCCACATGCGCTGCTTTCAGATCCGCAGCGGCGGGTGCCGGTGGTATGGAAGGATGACGAGGCGACTCCGCGTCCGATTCGTCTCGAAGTGCTATGCGCCGATCAGCCGGGCCTGCTTGCCGCGATGTCGAAAGCGATCGCGACCGTCGGAGTAAACATTACGACGGCCGAGGTGAAGACCAACGGCAACGACGGGCGCGCGCTTTCGATTTTCGAACTCCTCGTCACCAGCGCGCGTCAGTTGAACACACTAATGAGTTCGATCGCGGCGATCGACGGCGTGATGCGCGTCTCGCGGCTCGGGCAACAGAACGGCGCCCGCGACTAGCTCCGATCCCGCAAGTCAATGCGCTGAGTCACAGCCGCTGCCGGGCCACCGACCCCCGCGAAGCGATTTGCTGCTTCTGCCGCGTCCCTTCTCTCGCTCTCATTTGCTGGAGAAGGTGGGCGGCCCAGTTGTCGCTCCTTTAGTGTGGTGACAACTGTGCCGACCGGATGAGAGCCGGCGGGCGGAGATCGTGCTGCTCTCGGACGCGCCAAACACAAGCAAACCCCGATCGTGAAGCTCCTCGCCGACGAGAGTTGCGTGCGGCCTGTCATCGGCGCGCTTCGCTCCGCCGGGCATGATGTAATTTCGATCGCCGAAATCGCGAAGGGTTCGATCGACGAGAGCGTGATTGCACAAGGCTTGAGCGCGGCGCGCGGTCTTGTCACCGAAGATCGAGATTTCGGCGAGTTGGTTTTTGCCCGCGCGCGCCTCTGCGGCTGTCGTGCTGGTGAGGTTTCATCGCCGCGCCCGGGGATTGAAGCCGAAAGCGGTGATGGAGGCCATCGAAAAAATGGGCGAACGCGTGGTGGGCGGCTTCGCAGTTGTCGAGCCGGGGCGGGTCCGAATCGCTAGACCACCGGGAGCCTGCCCTTCCGAACAGAGCGCCATCCTCGAGTGGCAGGCTAACGGGGTTCGCCGCTCCTACGAGGTTAGTCGCGAACCAGGAACCGATCGCCTACTGGTTATAGGCGATCTCATCGGAGAAGATATCTCCATGAAGAAGATCATTGAGACGCGGCACGCGCCGGCTGCGATTGGTCCCTATTCGCAAGCGATCGAAATAGGCGACACGGTCTATTTGTCGGGGCAGATCGGCCTCGATCCGAACAAAGGAACCATTGTGTCGGGGGGGATCGAGCACGAGACACGGCAGGTGCTCGACAATATTCGTGAAGTGCTTGGCGCGGCAGGCCTGGGATACCGCGACGTCGTGAAGACGACGATTTTTCTGATCGACCTCGCCGACTTCGAAATCGTCAATGGGGTTTATGGAGAGCACTTCACGGAAGCCTTCCCAGCCCGGTCGACGATTCAGGTGGCGGCGCTTCCGCGTGGCGCGCGGATCGAGATCGAAGTGATCGCGAAGCGATCCTAGCTGCTATCCGGTCATGATCTTGAGCGCGGCGTCATCGAGATAGCGCTTCTCCGGATCGAGTTTGCGAATCGATTGAGCCAACCGCTTCAGGTTGCGCTTGCGCCGCGGGCGCGACACCGCGCGCGACGAGAGCCGCGCTTTGTCGAAGTCGAGAATTACGACCGAAAAGCCGTCACCCGCCATCGAGACGTAAAGATTGTGCAGGTTTAGATCATCATGGAACAGCCCGTGCTCGTGCATGGTGTCGATTGAATAGCGAGCCATCCTCACCACGTGTGTGAGGCTGCGAGGATCCGTTTCGACTTTCACGAACTCCCACATCGTCATCCCGGGTATCGCCTTGGTAATGACGGCGCCGCGATAGATTGCGGGGCCGACTTTCTCTACGATTGCGCCCATCGGATCCGGAACCGATATCCCGCGTTTGTGCGCCTCGGAAATCACGTTCAGTTCGTAGACCATGCGCGGAACGAAGCCGACATACCGGTCGCCGAGGAAACGCATCATGCCACCGCGCATCGAGCGGCGAACGAACAACAATGGCGCACCATCGACGCTGATCGGATAGCCGCTTTCCCGATTGCCCGCGCCTTTCTTTCCCGACCGCAGCGTCCGATCTATCTCCAGCAACAATTCAGCCGCGAAGGGAGCGATCTCGCGATGGAAATAGGCCAGCTTGCGTCCGACCTGACTCTTGATGAAATCCGGTCCGGGATCCTGGTTGAGATTCACGGTTAACTATCTACCGCACGCGACTGTCTAAGTCTGCAATCGACATAGCGTCGCCACCAGGATGCCGCGCCCGCGATTGCCGCGAGCAATGTCATCGAGGACACAAAGTGCGCGGAGAAAAAGAGGGCAGTGTGGTTTGCGCGGTTACCGGGAATCCAATTCAGAATCGCCGAAGCAGCGACCAGAGCCAAAGTTAGAGTTGGAGTTGGCGAACCGCTCGGCCTCGCGGTCCACCCTACAAACGTCAGCAACATGTACGGGACGAGCAGCGCCGCGTAGTAGCTCTTCCATGAAATCGGGACTAGCGAGGGCATGATGCAAAAAAACGCCGCGAGCTGAAATCGATGCGACCGCAGACCACCTCGTTGCTCGGAGTGGGGAGCACGCAGAAACCAGACGACAACCGCGGCAACCAGCGCCAACTCGATTCCGGTGCCGATGTACAATGCGGCGTGCGTTGCGGGAGCGCCGGCTCTCGCGCCAATGCTCATCAGGCGCGCCACTGCCGAGGTCGCGGACTGGTTGGTCAGCATCGTGGTGTAGCGATCGGTCATCGAGCTCACGACCCGCAAATACGCGATCGTTTGATCGAAAGCATCGCGCGGACCGAAAACCAGGATCGGCGCTGTCATCAATGCCAGCCCGGCGACGATCGAAGAAAGTACTGGGCGCCATTTTCGCTCCAGCAGAAGAAACAGCGCGGCGAGTCCCGCGAACGGCTTGATGAGAATCGCCGCCGCTAGCATCGCACCCGAGGCGATCGCGCGATCCTCTTCGGCCAAGACAATCGCCCATACCGTCAGCGCGAGCGTTGGCAAATTTATCTGGCCGTGTTCGATGTTGTTGCCGATGAAGCGGGCGCAGAGGACCACGGGGACCAGAATCAGCGCGGGCGACAACTGACGCTCACGCCCGAAGAGCATGCGTCCGGAGCCGAGAATTAAAGCAACCAACGAGACGCCGCTGACCAGGTACCAGGCGAATTGCGCGGCGCGAAGCGGGAGCGCGGCGATGGGGGTGAAAGCGATCGCGAAGATCGGCGCATAGAGGAAGTGGCTCGACTCATCGAGGCGATAAATCGGCTCGCCATGCAGGACGCGCGCTCCGGCGCGGTAGTAGACGTTGAAATCTCCCTGCACCCGCAGCACGGCCGCGATGCCGAGCGCGACGAGGTAGAGACCGATCGCGAGCCAGGTGAGTTGCAGCAGCCGATGCGCGCGCTCCGCGTCGGTGCTCGAGCGGCTCACGTAAGCGGCTTGGCCTCGTCGATGAGCATCACCGGGATGTCTTCGCGGATGGGATAAACCAGCTTGCACGCCTGGCATGCGAGGCCGTCCTGCTTCTCGGTCAACTGAAGTTCGCCCTTGCACTTCGGACAGGCGAGAATGTCGAGCAACTCCTGGCTGATAGGCATCGAAAACCTCCGGGCATTCTATAAAGCGACGGCTACCTTGGGCTGCGATGCGCCACCCATCACGATCTCGTCCAGCCGCGTAGCATCCTCGGCGCTCATTTTCACTTCAAGGCGCAAAGCGTATAGAGAATCGCGCGCGAACGGAAACTTTTCCAGCTTCACGAGATCCTTTTCGGTGGTCAGCACGATATCAGCGTCGGTTGCGGCCTTAACGATCGTCTGCCAATCGGAGGAATTGTAAACGTGATGGTCCGGATATTCGAGGACGCCAACGAGGTCGGTATCGATCTCGTGGAGCATCGCGTAGAAGCCGCCTGGATCGGCGAGGCCGCTCACCGCAAGCACGCGCCGCCCGGCCATCGCAATTGGCACTTCGCTCCAGTTGCCCTGCTCGTAGTGCACCAGCGCCTTGGGCCGCAGCGTCGCGCGCAGCGTCGTAATTTGCGAAATGGCCTTCATCTGGCGCGAGGTGAGGGCGCTCGGACGATCGGGAGTTCCACTCGATACGACGATGGCGGCATCGGCGCGGCGGACAGCGCCAAGCGGTTCGCGCATCGGGCCCGCAGGAATCAGGTGCCCATTGCCGAAGCCCCGTTCCCGATTGATCAGCACCAGGTCGACATCGCGCGCGAGTGCGCGATGCTGGAACGCGTCGTCGAGAACGATCACATCGGGGTGCGCGAATTCGGCGAGCATAAGAACACCGTCGATGCGGCGCCTCGCGACCACAATCGGACCGCGAAACGACTTGGCCATCATCACCGGCTCATCGCCCGCCTGTTCAGGGGAGAGCTTGATACTCGTCCCGTCGGAAACAAGTGCGGCCGCTTGTCGATTCGCGCTGCCGCGGCCGAAACCGCGGCTCACGATCCCGATCGACATCCCCTGCGCTTGCAGACGCGAGGCGAGAAATAACGTGAAAGGAGTTTTCCCGTTGCCGCCAACGGTCAGGTTGCCGATGCTGATAGTCCTGGTTGGTACGCGCCGGTTCGCGAAGTGCCAGAAGGCGTTTCGGACACATTGTCCCGCGCGATACACGAGCGATGCGGGAAGTAGACCCGCAACCATCGCGCGCTGCGGATAGCTCAGCTTGCCGAACCAGAGATCTTCTATCCGCGGACGCTGATGGATGGTTTCGCGGCGCGGCATTATTCAGCGGAGCGTGATCAGGGTCCGCAGATGCATCAACGAGGTGTTTACGCCGCCGCTCAATTGCAGGATGCACTCGCGAGCCGCGCGGCCGGCGGTCCGGCGCGTCTCCTCGCCGGCCAGCCATTTCGTCGCGGTACGAACGATCTCTTCCGCGTTGTTTACCACCCGCGCGCCGCCCGCCGCGACCAATGCGGACGCGGTTTCCTGTTGATTCTCATAGTAGGGGCCAAACATGACCGGAACGCTCACCGATGCCGGCTCGGCTGGATTTTGCCCGCCACGAACTTCGTTGAGAGTGCCGCCGACGAACGCGACAGTGGCGCGGCGGTAAAGCGGACGCAGCTCACCCATGGTGTCGAGAATCATCACGTCCGCACCAGCATCGAAGCGAACCGCGCTCGCGCGCACATAGTTGAGCGCTCGCTCGCTGACGATTTTTTCCACCTCGGGCACGCGCGCCAGATGGCGCGGCGCAACGATAAGCGCCAAGGCGGGGAATTCTTTGCGCAACTCCAGGTATGCGTTGAGGATGATTTCCTCTTCGCCCGCGGAGGTTGAGCCTGCGATGAGGATGGGCCGCCCGCCCGCAAACTCCTGCAGCTCGCGCCGCAGCGCCATCTCGGCGGCGGCATCCGGATCGAATTTGGTATTGCCGGTCACCACGATGCGGCTTCTATCGACTCCGATTGCCGCGAAGCGATCCACGTCATGCGCGGTCTGAGCCATTATGAGATCGGCGCATTGAATCGCGCGGCGGAACAATTTGCCGAGCCGTTGGTAGCGCGCCAGCGAGCGCTCCGAGATCCTTCCGTTGATGATCGCGATTTTGGCGCCGAACTTTTTCGCCTCCCAAAAATAGTTCGGCCACAGCTCCGTTTCGGCGATCAGCACCAGGTCGGGACGCACACGGCGCAGGAAGGCGCGCACCGCGGAAGGATTGTCGAGCGGCGCCAGGAGGTGCGCCTTCGCCTTGGGAATCCGCCTGCGCGCGACATCGCGCCCCGCGGTGGTCATCGCGGTGATGACGGCGGTAGCGGTGGGAGCATCGTGCATCAGGCGCATGATTACGCTGTGAATGGCTTCGATCTCCCCGACCGACGAGGCATGCGCCCAGATGCGCAGCGCACTCGAAGCCGATCGGGGCGCGGCGATCCCGAGACGCTCGCGAGAGCCCTGGGCGTCGGCGCCGTTGGAGGCGAGCAGCGCGAACGGCAGCGCCGGATACCAGAGTAAATTGTAGAGCGCGTGAAGTATCAACTGGAGACCTGATTTCAAGCCGCCCGATCGCCGATCTAGTTGACCACCAACGTTTCGCCGCCTTCGATCTCGGGCGCGGTCATGAACTGGAGATCGTAGAGCTTGCGATATTCCCGGCCGCGCGCGAACAACTCATCGTGGGTGCCCTGTTCGACGATGCGGCCGCGGACCAGCACGATTATCTTGTCGGCGCGCCGAACGGTCGAAAGCCGATGTGCGATGACTAACGTGGTGCGGTTACGCATCAGCGTTTCGAGCGCGTCCTGCACCGCGCGTTCCGATTCCGAGTCGAGCGAGGAGGTGGCCTCATCGAGAATCAGGATCGGCGCGTCCTTGAGCAGCGCACGCGCAATCGCGATGCGCTGGCGCTCGCCGCCTGAGAGCCGCACCCCCATTTCACCTACTACGGTGTCGTAGCCTTTGGGTAAGTTCGCGATGAAGTTGTGCGCGTTGGCTGCACCGGCCGCGGCGATGATCTGCGCCTCGGTCTTTGCCTGACTGCCGTATGCGATGTTCGCGCGGATCGTATCGTTGAACAGGAAGGTATGCTGCGTGACGATTCCGACTTGCGCGCGCAGTGACTCAAGCCGGATATCCTTGACGTTTACGTTGTCGACGCTGATGCGGCCCTCCTGCACGTCATGGAAGCGCGGAATAAGATCCGCGAGCGTCGATTTTCCACCACCGCTCATGCCTACCAGCGCAACCACCTTGCCGGCCGGAATCTCGAGGTTGATGTCTCTTAGCACCCAATCCTTCGCATAACTGAAACCGACGTGCTCCATCCGGATGCTATGATTACCGGCGCCGAGCATCGCGGCTTTTGGATCGTCATGGATCTCGATCGGCTGGTCCATCATGTCGAACACGCGCTCGGAAGCGCCGAGGCTCTGCTGAACTGTATTGTTGATGCGCGCCAGACGCTTGAACGGTTCGTAGACAATCAGCATCGCGGCGAGAAACGCGCCGAAGGTGCCGATGGTTCGCGTGCCGTGAATGACCGACGCGGTTCCATACCAAAGCGCGATTAGAAAGGCGATCGCCGCCATCGCTTCGATCATTGGACCGGTCGAGGCCTTGATGACCGCGGCACGCATGTAGAACTTGAACAGTCGCCGCAACTCGACATCGAAACGTTCGCGTTCGTATTCCTCCATGCCGAACGCCTTCACCACCCGATTGCCCTGGTAGGCCTCCTGCAGCAGCGAAGTGATGCCGCTCATCTGCTTCTGCGCCTTTTTGGTGAGCTTGCGCATGCGGCGCGAGAACGCCATCACCGGACCCACCGCGCATGGAAAGACCACGAACGCGATCAGCGCGAGCTTCCAATCGATCCAGAACGCCGCGCCCAGCACCGCGATCAGACGCGCGCCTTCTCCGATCACGGAAAACGCGCCGTCGGTGATGCCGCTGGAGATGACGCTGACATCGTTGACCACGCGCGACATCATCATGCCGCTTGGGGTGCGATTGAAGAACGACAGCGGCATCCGCTGAAGTTTGCGATTCAACTCGGAGCGGATATCGAGGGTGATGTGCTGGCCGATGTAGGCGCTGAGGTAATCCTCCCCGAAGCCGGAGAGCGAGCGCAGCACCACCACCGCAACCAGCTCGAGCGAGATGGTCTGCAACACCGCAATGCTCTTCAGATGCGAAATCTGATCGATGAAGTGCTTGATGATGAATGGGATAACGCCGTCGGTCGCGCTGCTCGCGACCATGGTGACCACCAGCAATGCCATATAAGGAAATCTATACGGGCGCAGGTACGCGAGCACTCGGCGGCTGAGCGGGGTGAGCAGTTTCATGGCATCATCGAGAGCGCGAGAGCGGCCACCCTCGCGGCCGCGCCCGGAGCGCCCAGACGGCCGCGCAATGAGTTAAGCCTGGCGATGGTTTGGTCACGAATCGAATCGTGAAGCATCGGCTCGGCCGCGCGGACCAGGTTGCCGGCGGTCAGTTCGCCCTGAATGAGTTCGGGAACGATTTTCTCTCCGGCCAGAATGTTGGGCATCCCGATGAAGTTGACGCCAGTGATAAGCATCCGTCCTAGTATGTAGGTCAGTGGCGACACTTTGTAGGCGATCACCATCGGACAGCCCAGCAGCGCGGTTTCCAGCGTCGCGGTGCCCGAGGCCACCAGCGCGACCTCGCTGGTCGCAATGATACTATAGGTGTCGCCCTGGATAATACGTATCCCCTCGAGATCGACTTTCGCCTGCTCCGCGAGATCTTCTCGCGTCAGCGTCGGCGCCAGCGCGATTACCGGGATGAGGCGATGGTCATGCGCGAGGATACGCGCGGCCTCGACCATCGGCGGCAGAATGTAGCGGGCCTCGGCGCGGCGGCTACCGGGCAACAACGCCAACAGCTTCGAGTAAGGAGGCAGGCCGTGGCGCGCGAGGGTCTCGGCGCGGCCTTGCGCGGGTATGACGCGATCGAGCAACGGATGGCCGACGAAGCTCACGCGATCGCCAGCTAGTCCGTAGAGTTCTTTTTCAAACGGTAGGACGACCGCTAGCCTGCGCGAGCGCTCGACTATTTTCCTGATGCGCCCACGCCGCCATGCCCACACCTGCGGCGTGATGTAGTACAGCACCGGCACGCCCGCGCGTGCTGCGATACCAGCCAGCACCAGGTTGAACTCCGCATAATCGATCAGGATCACAAGATCGGGTTTGTTGGTATGCAGGACGCGCCGAAGATCGCGCATCGCTGCGAGCGACAACCCGATCGTCGAGATCAACTCGGTCAGTCCCAGGCCGTGGATATCCTCGATACGAACGATGGCGTGCACCCCCGCCGCGCGCATCTGTGCGCCCGCGACTCCAAACAGCTCGCACGAGGGATCGAGCGCGAGGATCTGGCGCGCGAGATCGCCGCCATGAAGATCGCCCGAAGCTTCGCCCGCGACGATCATGATGCGCCGATTGCGCTGGGGCTGCTCGCTCAGGATTGCGCTGGACTCCGCCAAGATAACTTCCACGCTCGACGCGTGATCAGTGTTCCGCGCCTTTGACGGTAAAGCTGTAGGCGCCCATCGTGTGGTCACCGTCTTTCGAAAGCGCGCGCCACTTCACGAAATACTGGCCCGGCGAAAGCGCCTTGAGTGGCACCGTCAGCGTGCGTTCATCGGAACTGGGCGCGCCCTCACCGGAGACCACATCGCCATTTTCATTCAGCACGCGAATCGTTGTCGACGCCGGATTGAATCGATTGTCGAAATGCATCGCCACCCGCGACGGCGCCGCGCTCAACACGCTCGCGGCGGCGGGCGTCGATTTATCGGGAAAGCAATGTGCGAGCGCGTTCGAAGCGCACGTGATGGCGAACAGAATGAGCGGCAAGCGCAGAGCAGTTTCAGCCGATCGAGTCATATCAGCCGCTGGAGAGCGCGCGACCGATGTCGTCGGCCATGGTGGACGGCGTCACCGTGATGCCGTCGTATTGGCGAATCTGGCGTCCGTCGGGCCCGAGCAGAAAACTTGTAGTTACGTGATCGATGGAGCCATCGGCCTCGCGCGTGCGCTTGATTTTGAAAATCGCGAGGTAATCGTCAATGTCCGCGGGAACGCCGGTGAGGAAAATCCAATTGGCGCCATTCGCCCCATGCTCGCGGGCATATGCAAGCAGCTGCGCAGGGTTGTCGTGTTCGGGATCCAGCGTGATCGACACCAGACGCACTTTCTTTCCAAGTTCGGGCGCGAACTTCTTCTCGACCACCGACATTTTCGAGGTCAGCATCGGGCAAGTCCCGGAGCATCGGGTATAGATGAAGTCAATGAGCACGTAATTGCCCTTGAGCGAACTGAGGTTGACGTTCCGCCCGTCCTGATCGACGAGCGTGAGGTTCGGCAGGCAATCGCTTTGGTTGGCGGCAGGAAACGACCCGGTTTCGTCGTCGCGATGGCATCCGGCGATCACCATCGCGCATATCAGGATCGCGACGATCGCCAGATCGCCTGCGCAAAGGGAAATGCGCGACCTCACGGCTGCTCCATGCAAAGCCGGATGCGTTCGATCAGTTCAATCGCGCGCAGACCATCGCGGGCCGTCACCATCGGCATGCTGCGATCGCGCACCGAGGCGATGAACGATGCGACTTCGTCGGCGAGCGGATCGGCTTCGCCGAGGTCGATCTGTTCCGCCGAAATGATCGGAAAGGCGGTTCCGGCCGGCGCCGGACTCTTGCGATAAATCTGGATCCGGCGCGCCTCGTAGTCGACTGAGATGTACGCGTCGGCCTGGAAGAATCGAATCTTGCGCTCGCGCCGCGGTGCTACGCGGCTGGTGTTCACATTCGCAATCATACCGTTGCTGAAACGGATGCGCGCGTTGGCGACGTCAATTTGATCGGTCAGCACGGCGACTCCAAGCGCCTCGACCGAAGTTGCTTCCGCGCCGGTCAACGACATCAGGACATCGAGGTCATGCACCATCAGGTCCAGCACCACATCGACGTCGGTGCCGCGCTCGGTGAACGGCGCCAGGCGATGGCATTCCACAAACCGCGGCCGATTGAGAATCGAGCGCAAATGATTGACGACTGGATTGAAGCGCTCCAGATGGCCGATCTGCAAAATGCGATCGCCGCTCTCCGCGATCGCGGTCAACGCGCGCGCGTCATCGAGGGTTGCCGCCATTGGCTTTTCGAGCAGCACATCGCAACCGGCGCGCAACAGATGCGAGGCGATTTCGAAATGCGTGACGCCGGGCGAGGCGATCGTCACGACATCCACCTGGCTATCGAGCGCGTGAAAATCCGTCGTCGAGGCCGCGCCATATTGCGAGGCGAGTTGAGTGGCGCGAGCAGCGTCGATGTCGACCACGTGCGTGAGAATGACGCCGGGAATCGCCGCATACTTGGCGGCATGAAGACTCCCCAAGCGGCCGGCTCCGACTACGGCGGCGCGAATCTCAGGCATGCCCGTACACCGTCAGGTTGGAGGATTGCGCCATCGCGAGGGTGCGCTCGCGCTCGAGCAGCAGGCATCGATCGGCCTCGATGCCGATCATTGCGGCGCCGATTTCCATCAGCAGCTCGATCGTCGCGGGCCCAATCGCGGGTCGGTCGAAGCGCAAGTCCTGCCCAGGCTTGGCTACCTTCGCGATGACGAGTCCCTTTCCTGCGATTGATGCCGCGCGGCGCAGCGCTGCATCGGTTCCTTCGACCGCTTCGACTGAGTACACCACACCGCCGCGGACTGCGACGCTTTGCCCGATATCGAAAGCGCCGAGGCTGCGCGCGACGTTGAATGCGAGGTCGAGGTCGCGAATTTTCCTCTCGCCGGGGTCGGGCCCGGCCATCAGACCCGGCTTCGCGATCGCATCGTCTATCAACGGAACCGGATCGATTACCGGAATTCCTTCGGATTCGATTTCGCATGCGATCGCGCGCAGCACCGCATCGTCGCTCCATCGCGCGATCGACCCGAGCATCTTCACCGCGCGCTCATCCGGCGCGAATGAATCGACGAGCCGTGCGCGGGAGATTCCACCCGCCATCGCGGCCCGTTCGACGCCGGCGCTTTTCAGCACATCGATGATTTTCTGCAGCTCGCCGACCTTGATCCAGGTGAGATGATCGACCTGCGCCTCGAGCTCCGGTTTAGTTTCACCCTGATGAGCCAGCGCGATTACCTTGATTCCGCGCCGGCGGGCGGCGGCGGCAACTTCGAGGGGGAAGACTCCGTTGCCTGCGATTAGGCCCAGGCTACTCACGCTCGCGCCCGACGACGCCGCGCTTTGAGTTTTGAATGAAGGTGATCAACCGCGCGATCTCGGGAACCGCGCAATACTCCGCGACGACTTCCTTGAGCGCTTCTTCGCGCGTGAGCCTGGAGAAGAACAGCTTGCGCATCGCGTTTTTGATCACCGCGATTTTTTCCGCGTTGAAGCCGGCTCGCTGAAGTCCGATTTCATGGACCCCTACCAGCCGCGCCCGATCTCCCGAGGCAATCGCGTAGGGCGGCACGTCAAACTCGATGCGCGCGCCGGCGGCCAGCATCGAGTACGCGCCCATGGTGGTGAATTGCTGAATGAGCACGCCACCCATCGCGCGAACGTGATCCTCGAACACGATATGACCCGCGAGCTCGGTCGAGTTGGCCAGGATGCAATAGTCGCCGATGATGCAGTCGTGCGCGATATGCACGTAGTTCATCGCGAGAACGTGATTGCCGATGCGCGTCACCATCCCGCCGCCTTCAGTGCCGCGGTGAATGGTGGAGAATTCGCGAACCAGATTGTCGTCGCCGATCTCGACGACCGAAGGCTCGCCCTTGAACTTCAGATCCTGCGGCTCCGCTCCGATCGACGCGAACTGGAAGATGTGGTTGCGCGCGCCAATCGTGGTGTTGCTCTCGATGACCGCATACGGGCCGACGACGGTGTTCGCCCCGATGCGTACATTGGGGCCGATCACCGCGCCTGGTCCGACCTGGACCGAGCTGTCGAGCTCCGCGCGGCTATCGATCACCGCGGAAGAATGAATCTGGCCGGCTATGACAGCTTCTCCTCGGGAACTTCCATCGCCGAGAGTTCGGCCTCCGCTGCGATCTCCCCGCCGACGCGTGCTTCCGCGCGCATCTTCCACAGCGGACCGCGGCTGCGGATCACCGTTACTTCCATGTCGAGTTGATCGCCCGGCACCACGGGTCTGCGAAAGCGCGCCTTCTCGACGCCGGTCAGCATGAACATGCGCCGGCTCTCGGCCTTGAGTTCGGCCAGCGCGAGGATCGCGGCGGACTGCGCGAGCGCCTCGATTATCAGCACTCCCGGCATTACGGGGTTGCCGGGAAAGTGTCCGGCGAAGAACGGCTCATTGTTGCTCACGTTCTTGAGCGTGCGAGCCTTGCCATTAGTGATTTCGACCACCCGATCCACCATCAGAAACGGATAGCGATGCGGCAGCATCCGCAGGTATCGGTCGAGCGCGTGATTTTTCGCTTCCGCCAAGATGCCTTTACTCGAAGTCGCTACTTTGAGATCGACGAATGCTTGGCCGCTTTGGAGCCGAACTCGCCGGGCGCGGATGAACCCGCCTGCTGATCCTCGGAGCCTTCACGGCCTGAACTGGAAACCGCTTCGGGTCCGCCGCCTAAGGTGCCGATTTTGACGTGCATGCCATTGTAGGTGCGGATGACCTGATCGGTAATATCGATGCCGGGCATGCCCCACAGAATCGATTGTTTCTCCATGACCATGGTGAAGCCGCTCTTCTCGCCGACGTCGCGGATGACCTGCGCCAGGTCATGGATGATCATGCCTGTCATCTCCTGATCCTTACGCTCGAGGTCTTCCTTGGAATCCTTGAAGCTGCGCTCAAAGTTCTTGGCCTTGCTGAGATACTCGTCCTGAAGGTTTTGACGCTGCTCGGGTTTCATGAGCATACCCTTCTTTTCGAGTTCGTCTTTGAGTTTCGCGATCTCGCTCTGTTGGTTCTGCAGCCTCTGTTCGACGCCTTGTACCTTGACCCGGAAGTCCGCCTTCGCGGTCTTGCCGGCTTCGCATTCGTTGAGCGCGCGCTGGACGTCGACGTAGGCGAGCTTAACCTCGGCTCGTGCGGGAGCTGCTGCGAGTAACGCCAGAAGCATGACAGCGGCCATCAACCGATTTCTCATCTGAATTGGAATCCTCCCTGAACGCGAATCATAGCAACGCGGGCATAGATCGGAAGTCCGAGGTGAGTTAGGCCTGCGCTGTTTGAACTGCGACTTCCGAGGCAGTATTTAAGCCAATTTATTGCGTGGTGCGCTATAGGGGCACTCTGTACCTCCCACGCGCGCTCCCCACCCGGCGCGGAGCGCCACTCTCTACATTCCCTGGAGTGGGGCAAATGAAACGAAGCCTACGCTTATAGGGGTGCGCCGCCGCCGATCTCGAAGACGTTGTTCTGATCCTGCGGACGCGGGTTGATCGGACGTGCGATATCGATTGCGAGCGGACCGAACGGTGAGCGCCATCGGATGCCGACGCCGTAAGAAGCCTGAAGGGAATTAATCGTGATACTGTCCCTCAAACGATACGCCTGCCCCGCATCGGCGAAGACAACGCCGCGAATCCCCAATCCGGAGAGGATCGGGAAGGTAATTTCGCCATTGAGAATCAGCTCCTTGCTTCCGCCGATGTTTTCGATCTGGAGCGGGACCCCGGCCTGGTTCAGCAGCAGCACCTGCGGCCCCAGAGAATAAAGCTGGTACCCGCGAACGTCGCCCTGTCCGCCGACGCCACCGGGGAAGAATCGCTCATAGAGCGGAAGCTCGCCGCCGAAGCCCTCCGACAGCGTGGTCCCAATTCCGTAGGTCACTCCAGGGGAGACCACCCATTGACCAAAGGTCGGGCTCTTCAAGAAGGTGTAGTAGAGGCGCACATGCGCGAGCGCTTTGAGGAACGCGGTGCCGGGACCCACACCCGCGATCTCGACGTTCAGGCTTTCGATCGATCCACTGCGCGGATCGATGGGATTGTCTACCGTCACGCGCCGGATGCTCGGGATTAACTCGGAGACTTTCGTATAGCCTTTGAACCGCGCGATCTGGAAGGTGGTGAACGGCGACAGCCCGCCGATGCCGACGCTTTGGAACTGATAGCCCAGACCGGCGCGCACATCCTTGAGCGACAGGGGTCCGATTTTCTTGAAGCCCAGCTCAACCAGCGGGTAGCTCGAATTGATCGCACCGCCGGCGGCATTCTGATGAAACGTGAAGAGGTTGGTTTTGCTGTTGAATAACGACAGCGACACCGCCAGCGGAATATCGAGGAACCAGGGCTCGGTATAACTCGCGGTATAGTTTTGGAACAGGAAGCCGACCTGCGCGCTTAGCAGCACCGCCTCGCCGCCGCCGAACAGGTTGGTATTGCCGAGCTGGAAGTGGCCGAACACCGACTGGTAGCTGTCGAAGCCTCCCGCGACCTGAAATGAGGCGGTGCTTTGCTCGGTCACGTTGACATTGAGGTCAACCTTGTCCGGTTGCTGCGAGGGGGCGGTGGTGATGCGCGTCTCGGCAAAGAAGCCGAGTTGGTCGAGCCGCCGCTTGGAGTCGCGAATCGACGATGCCGAGTAGGGCTCCTGCTCCTGGACCTGCATCTCGCGCCGAATAACCTTGTCGGAGGTTTTGGTGTTGCCGCTGATGTTGATGCGGTTGACCAGCACCTCGCGGCCCGGGGTGATGGTGAAGGTAATG
>JBGPMZ010000002.1:0-22940 GCA_041487255.1 Binataceae bacterium (SeqCode)
ATCATCGAAGCGGAGAAGGCCGGCTTCGATTCGGTCTGGACTGGCGAAGCTTACGGCTCCGACGTGATTACCCCGCTGGCATGGATCGGTGCACTCACCAAAAAAATCAAGCTCGGCGCCGGCATCATGCAGATGCCCGGCCGTAGTCCCGCAATGACGGCGATGACCGCGATGACGCTTGACGCGCTTTCGGGCGGACGTTTCCTCCTCGGCATCGGACCCTCGGGGCCGCAGGTGGCCGAAGGATGGCATGGCATGCCCTACGGCAAACCGCTGCAGCGTACCCGCGAATACGTCCAAATCGTGCGCATGATCCTGGACCGCGAAAAACCCGTCGAGTTGCACGGCAAGGAGTTCGACGTACCCTACACCGGGCCCGGCTCGACGGGGCTGGGCAAGCCGCTCAAGAGCATCCTGCACGGGCGCAAGGACATGCCCATCTACAGCGCATCGATCAGTCCCAAGGGCCTCGAGCTGGCGGCGGAAATAACCGATGGCGTGCTCCCGATCTGGATGAGCCCGGAGAAGTACAATGTGATCGGCGATGCGGTGAAGGCGGGCTTGGCGAAGGCCAAGAAGAGCCCCGACAGTTTCGACGTCGCGCCGTTCGTCACCTGCGTTATGGGACCCGACGTCGAAAAATGCCGCATCCCGGTCAAGGCTGCGATGGCGCTCTACATCGGCGGAATGGGTGCGCGCAGCAAGAACTTCTACAACGACTACGCCAAGCGCCTCGGGTACCCGGGCGAGGCGGCACAGATCCAGGATTTCTATCTCGGCGGCAAAAAGAACGAGGCGATGGCGGCGATTCCGGACAAGCTGGTGGATGAGGTCGCGCTGGTCGGGCCGAAGGAGCGGATCCTCGATCGCCTCAAAGTGTGGAAAGCCTCACCGGTGAAAACGATGCTGATCGGCACGAACTCCATCGAAGCGTGCCGCGTGCTGGCGGAGGCCTGCGCCTAGACGTTCACATGGGACAACTGCCGGGAGTTCACGCTATCCAGTAGAGCACCCCGAAGCAGAGCAGCATCAGCGGAAAGCCGGTGACGAGGCCTACGCGCGCCCACTCGCGGCTCGTTATGCCGAGTCTGCCGGCCGCGATGATGTTCGGGATGTTTCCCGGAATCAGCATACCACCGCTGATCAGCAAGCCCATCAACACTCCGCGCTGTTGAGCGTGGGACAGGGAGGGGCCGATTTCCGCGGCGGTCAAGGTCGCATTGTCGACGACCGCCGAAATGCTGTTGAGCCAAAACAGCGCCCATTGCGGCATCACGCTGATATATCGATCGACCAGCGGCCGAAGCCCCCACGAAAGGCCGACGAGACCCGCGACGAAGAGGTAGACCTTACCAGCGCGAAGCGCGATCTCACCCCAGCTGTCTTTGTGCCGATCGGCGTGTAGCGAGTGGCCATGCTTGGCCGGCAACCAGAGGCTGATTGCACCGACGATCAGGATTGCCGCGATCACCATCGGACCGAGCAAGCGTGCGAGGTACCAGAAATCCACCTTCAACGCGGCAATCGCGATCGTCCCCAGGGGCTCGCCAACCGGAGTCAGTGCGGCGCCGAGTCCGATCGCGAAACACGCAAGCACCACCGCGGCAATCTCGCTGTGGCGATCGAGTCTGAGCATCGCGATCGCTTCGACCAGTACCAGTGCCGCGATGACCGCGGTGATGATGCTGGAGAGCAGGCCCAAGACCACGATGAGTCCGAAGTAGATCCATCGCGCCGAGGTTATTTTGATCAGCTGCCTAATCCCCCGATCGAGTAAGGGCCGCCCAAGGCGCGCGATCACTCCGAATACCAGTACCGCCAGCGTCAACGCGATCGGTTCGGTCACCGCGGCGCGGAGCAAGGCGGGACCCCATTGTCCGCCGATTAACGCCGCGAGTGCGCCTACCACCAGAAAGAATACTTCGATGTTTTGTTCGATCGGCTTGATTAGCACCGGGCCGAATAACACCACCAGGAACACTACCAACAGTCCAGCTACCGCCATCTCGACGCACACTTCTCCCCTGGTTGTTAGATGGCGGGATCGCCGTGTTCCTTGGTGCGAATCCGGATCACGTCAGAAACTTCACTGACGATGATCTTGCCATCGCCGATCTTACCCGTATGGGCCTTGGCAATGAGCGCGTCAATGACCGAATCCAACTGGTTGTCGTGGATGAGGATCTCGAGCTTCAGTTTTGGCAGGAAGTCGACCACGTATTCCGATCCCCGATACATCTCGGTATGACCTTTTTGGCGGCCGAACCCTTTGACCTCGTATGCGGTCAAGCCCTGAACTCCGATCTTGCTAAGCTCCTCTTTGATTCCGTCGATGGTGAAGGGCTTGACGATGGCTTCAACTTTTTTCATTGGGCTTCCTTTTTGGAATCATGAGGATTTTCACTTTGGTCGTTTGCGTCGGAGAATCAGCCACGCGGCCCCAACGGATCCGAGCGCTACCGCGATGGGTGGGGCATGGAAGAAGAACAGCGCAACAATGGCCGCCGTTAGCGTCGCACCTAAGGTCACCGCAGTCGATCGATTCCCAGACAAGGTCATTTCTCCGGCCCTTTGCGCCTTAGCAGTTTGGTGAAGTCGGGGCGCCAGATACGGCGCGCTCCCCGCTTCGCATCCAGCGCCAGCAGCTCGCGAACCATCTTGCGCTGCTCGACCGACTCGCTGAGCTGCATGGCCTGATCGAGGTATTCCTTGCCGCGAGTCGGCACCCCTACCCGCAGATAGGCTTCGGCGAGCCGGAAGTGCGCGTAGAAGCTCTTCGGGTCCAGGGTGATGGCTGTTTCCAGCGCGGCAATCGCCTCGCTCATTTCAACCGCTCGTATCAAAGCAATCCCGAGCACAAGAAAGACATCATGAGAATCGGGCTCGATTTCCGAGGCCTGACGTAGCATCCCGACCGCTTCTTCAATGCGACCGTACTCGACCGCCTCCATGCCTCGGCGAAGCAAGACGTCAGCGTCGCGGACAATCGGGGTAGGCCGCCTGGCCATCGTTGGTTCCTGTACGAGAGATTCCATATCTACTTCACTTTGCATCGGACACCCAGCGGATTCGCTGATAATCAATGACTACTTATCGAAGATGCTCTTGCCGGGTTTGGCCAACTGCCAGACAGCGAACACTACCAGCATTAGAACTCCGACGACGATCTGTGCTTCCATTTCTTTCTCCTGTTAGTCGGCAGCGACTTCGATTGAACGGCCAAGGCCGGAAGTTACGAGCTGAAACTCGGGATATCCCAAGGCGCCCATTTCCGGCAGATCGAGTCCTTCGAGTTCACTCGCGGCGCCTACCCGCTGACCGACGAACAGATTGACGATGAGATTGAGCACGTACGACAGAGTGAAAATGATGCCGGCCAGCGTCGCGGCCCCGATCAGTTGTGCGGTGAGCTGCGCCGGATTGCCGTAGAACAATCCCGTGACATTGGTCGATACGCCGTTCCAGCCTCCGCCGAACGAACCGTCAGCAAAGAGTCCCACGCTGATGACACCCCATAGTCCGCAGGTGCCGTGAACCGAGGTTGCACCGACTGGATCGTCGACCTTCATAACTCGTTCGACGAACTCTACGGAGAGGCACACTAACATGCCCGCGATGAAGCCGATGATCACCGCGCCGACCGTGTTTACGAAACCCGAAGGCGCGGTGATGGCGACCAGTCCCGCGAGCAGACCATTGCCGGCCATCGAAGCGTCGGGCTTGCCGAAGCGAATCCACATATACAACAGCGCCGCAAAAGACCCCGTGCATCCTGCGAGCATCGTGTTGACCGCAATCGTGCCGATCCGAAGATTTCCCGCACCCGAGGCGCCCAGCGTGCTGCCGGGATTAAACCCGAACCATCCGAAGGCGAGAATGAAGCATCCGAGCAAGACCATCGTAATATCGTGCCCGGGCATCGGGTTGGCCTTGCCGGTTTTGGTGTACTTTCCTATCCGTGGACCGACGATCATCGCGACGGCGAAGGCGGTCAGACCTCCGACTGAGTGCACGACCCCCGAGCCGGCGAAATCGCAATAGCCATTACCTAAGTGGTAGTTCGAGCCGAGTTGGGCGAGCCATCCGCCGCCCCAGGCCCAGTTGCCAAACAGAGGGTAGGTGATCGCACCGAGGGCGAAGGTTGAGATTCCAAAAGCCGCGAACTTCCAGCGCTCGGCGGCAGCGCCGGTAACGATAGTGGTGGCGGTGTCCATGAACACCATCTGAAACAGGAACATCACCATTACACCGACGTCGTAGTTCGAGCCGCTGAGAAAGAAGCCCTTCTGGCCGAACAGTCCCCACGCTTTGTCGCCCACGTGAATCGTGAATTCGCTATTGAGCGGATTCAGTCCGCCCAGATTGGCGATCGGCGCGCAGCCGCCCTGCTGAATCGCGAAACCCATCACCCAGTAGGCGAACAGACCGAAGCCGTACACCATGAAATTCATCATCATGGTGTGGTTGGCGTTTTTGGCGCGGCACAGTCCGGTCTCCACCAAGGCAAAGCCGGCCTGCATGAACATGACCAGATATCCGCAAACCAGCGTCCAGACGAAATTGATCGCGATGCGATTCTGGCCAGCCATGTTGACCAAATCGGCGAGCGTGAGACCCGCCTTCGGATCCGCTAATACGATGTCATTGACTGTGCCGGTGATGGCGCCGCCCGGATCGCCCTTGGCCAAGTCATCCGTCGATGGCCCCTTGACGCCTTTGAGGTCGCCGGTGGTGATCGGCACCGAGGGTGCCGCAGGTGCAGCGGCGGGCGCATCCTCAGCAAAGGACTGCGCCATCGGAGCCATCATCCCGAGCAGCCAAATTGCCACGACGACGACAGCGGCCTTTCGCCGAAGCTTGTTGATTCTTGCGAGCATCGACACTTCCCTCCGAGTCACTGTTTCCAGATTGCGGTTGCGATGTATGCCCGATTGAGCACACCGACGATTCCGACCACGCATACGAGGAAGCCCAGCAGCGCGACGAAGATTTGCGCGCCGGCGGATCCAATCGAGACGCTGCTGACCGCGATCACCCAGCCGAGCAGGATTACGATTACGCCTACAAGTTTCATTCGCGTGCCTCCCTAAACCGCGCGCTTGGTCGGCGCAGCCGAAGTTGCGGTTGCTCCGACGGATTGCAGATCGTCCCGAGACTCACCGTGCTCGAGGGGTTTGATCTGATAAAAACCGATGAGGGAAACAACCAGACATGCCACACCTACCAGCGTGAATAAAAAGCCGAGGTAGACCAGGCCCGCCGGCACAAAGGTAAAGCCGATCAGAAAGAGAAACAGGTACCATCCTTGTTTACTGTTCGCGCCCATCGCGCAGATCTCCTCCGTTGGTGCTGAGAACTCCTCGCGCGATTGAGTCGCTCAAGGCGTCCGACCAGTGACGTTGTGTTTTGCGGCGTCGTTTTACTGGAAAATGCGCCGCGCTAAAATGCCGTAGTAAAAAATCCCGCCAAGCTTGCAGACTGCAATGGACATGCCCGCAACAAGAGGGCATTTGCAGACGGTCCAGATCGCTAGTAGACCCTTCTTACGGAGGATAAAGTCTCCATCTAAAGTTCTAGGCTACGCTCAAACCGCCGACCAAGGAGTGACATCCGTCCTGGGCTCTTCTGCCCAGCAAGGCAGCAATGCCTACGCAAGCGGCATGTCCGAGCCATTTTTTGGGATCTTTCACGAGTGATTCGAGTCGCTGCCCGGATCGCTGTTGGCGACCAGACCGTGCCGAAGCGCGTACATCGCCAATTCCACCCGGTCCCGGATCTCGAGCTTGTGAAAGACATTGTTCAGATGGGTCTTTACCGTGCTCTCGGCGATCGCGAGGCGGGTTGCGATCTCCGCATTGTGCAGGCCCACTGCAACACAGCAAACGATTTGAGCTTCGCGTTCGGTAAGCTGCTTGGCCGAAGAATTCCCCCACTGCGAAGCGATCTCCGCCTGCAGCGTGGGCGGCATCCACACCAGACCCTCGGCGACCGCGCGAATCGCTTCGATCAGGGTCCGGATCGCGAATCGCTTCTGCACAATCGCCCGGGCGCCGGCCCGCAAGGCGACGACCGCGTTATCCATGGTTTCGTTGGCGGTGAGAATCAGTATTTTGGTCAGGCGCGATAACTCCGCAACGTCACCCAGCAGCCATCGATCCATTTGCAAATCAAGCAGGAGAACATCGCACGGCGTCGCGCCGATGGTGTACTTCAGGTCGGCGGCGCTTTTGACTTCCGCAACCACCTGCATGTCGCGATGACGCAGCAAAAGCGAACGCAGTCCCTGGCGAAAGAGCTCGTGATCGTCGGCGATAATCAATCGAATCGGAGTTTTCATAGACTAGGAATCCGGCATTTCAATTTCGAGATGAGCGCCGGAAGGGCGCTCCGCGTTGATGGTGACGTGCCCCCCGAATTCCGCCACTCGAGAGGCGATCGTCCATGGGGGAGTGGTTGATTCGCCGAAGCCGATTCCATCGTCATCGATGGTTATTCGAATCGAACTTTCAGCCTGTCGCATGTCGATGGCGGCTCGTCGCGCGCGCCCGTGCCGGCGCGTGTTTCTCACACCCTCGAGCGCAATGAGCAGAACCTGCTCCACGATCAACCCGCGGGCGGCAAAGTCGGCGTGGACCTGAAACTCAGTCTTGAATCCATGACACCGGTCGCTGGAAAGCGCGGGGTCCGTATTGGCCAACGATCGCACGTAGGCGCGGACTTCGTCGTACTCACGATCGATGCGTCGTTGCAGCTCGGTGATTTCGGCGAGTGCCTCTGCGCTCTGCGCGCTCATCAACATATCGCGGCAGCTTTCCAGGCGAAGATTCACTCCAGCGAGAGACTGGATGTAGCCGTCATGCAAAGAGCGGGCGATATTCCGGCGCTCTGCAGCGGTCTCGAGATCGCGCACGCGCTTTTCATAGTTGGCCCGCTGCTGGCCGAAGAAAACGATCAGATACCCGGCTATCGCGAAGTACGCCGCGCGCATGATGTAGAAATTCGTAGGCTCGCGGGAACTGAAGGCTAGCGCGACCAGGTACATCGTGACGCAGGCGACGGTAACCAGCACGGTTCCCCGCAGATCGCTCCAGCATCCCGCGGCAATGACCGCAAACAGAAAGAGCGCGAGCGACGGGCTGGTCTGACCCTCCGTCACTCCGGTAAGCACGGCCGCAAATGCGATGTCGAGCGCGGCGGTGATCCACAACCACTGACGCTTCGCGAGTCCCCGACTCACGACAAAATAGACAGTCAAGCTATATAGAAAGTAGGAGAGACCGGTCATCAACGCGTAGGAGCCGATGGCGAGGAAACCACCTACGTTAGGGTCGATGTACATCGAGAGGACCGCCACCACCGAGAGGACGACTCGGGCTCGGCAGATCGCCAAGTCCAGGATCGCGAAGTCCGACTTATTCATCCAAGGTCGCCGATGGTGCACACAACGTGCCATGGTTCACTGCCCCTTATTTCGCGGCCAGCTCAGTGGGTCGGTTACTGCTGAGCGCCAAATCTCATAAGATATGAGTCCTCAAAAATGCGTTTCATCGATGAGGCACGTGTATTCGTGCACGCAGGCAAGGGTGGCAATGGCGCGATCGCCTTCCTACGGGAAAAATACCGCCCCATGGGCGGACCCGCCGGCGGCGACGGTGGTCGCGGCGGCAGCGTTATCTTTGAAGTCAATGAAGGAATGTCGACGCTGCTCGATTTCAAGTATCAGCCGCGACTGATTGCGCGTGACGGCGAAGGTGGCCGCGGCAAGCAGCAGTATGGCAAGGCCGCAACCGACCTGGTTGTGCGCGTCCCTCCCGGCACCGTGGTGATCGATGACGAAAGCGGAGACCTCCTCGCGGACATGGTGATGCCCGGCGAACGCAAGGTAATCGCGCAGGGCGGCGAAGGTGGCAAGGGCAATATCCACTTCGCGACCTCGACGCGACGCTCACCGCGCATCGCCACGCCGGGGACAGCCGGCGAGCAGCGCTGGGCGCGCCTCGAGTTACGACTCGTCGCGGAAGTCGGCCTCGTCGGTCTCCCTAATGCTGG
Organism: Binataceae bacterium (SeqCode); assembly: GCA_041487255.1. Lineage (GTDB taxonomy): Bacteria > Desulfobacterota > Binatia > Binatales > Binataceae > DATGKG01. The sequence continues at coordinate 8,050 of JBGPMZ010000002.1, forward strand.
AAAGTCCACGCTGCTGCGTGCGCTCACCGCGGCGCGTCCGAAAGTCGCCTCCTATCCTTTCACGACGATTACGCCGAATCTTGGGCGCGTGATGACTTCGGATGAGGAAGCGTTCTCGATTGCCGACATCCCGGGACTCATCGAGGGCGCGCATCTCGGCCAAGGCCTCGGCATTCGATTCCTGCGCCACGTCAGCCGCACAAGCGTCCTGGTCTACGTGCTTGATGCGAGCGGCACGCCGGCCGACGATTTCCGCGTCGTGCGCGGCGAGTTGGAAGCCTTCGATGCGGAACTTCCCGCTCGCCCGTCCATCGTGGCGCTCAATAAGATGGATCTCGTCGCGAAGGCGGATGCCAAGGCTATTACGCGCGAGATCGAAACCGCGACGCACCTGAAGGTGATCGCGATTTCCGCCGAAAAGCTCACGGGGCTCGAGCCGTTGGTAGTCGCGATCTCCGCTGAACTTCGCAACATCGAAACGCAAAAGAATCAGGCCGCGTGTCCCAGCTAGATTACAAACAGGCGATCCTCAAGGGCGCGCGCCGCATCGTGGTCAAAGTCGGCAGCGCGGTGCTGTCCGACGCATCCGGACTCGACCCGGCCGTCATCACGCGGCTCGCCGCCGAAGTCGACGAAGCGGTGCGCGGGGGCCGCGAGATCATCCTGGTGACCTCGGGCGCGATCGCGGCGGGCCGCGCGCGAATCGCGAGACTCTCGGGTCCGACCATCGGAGCGCGTCAGGCGGCCGCGGCAACCGGACAGATTGAGCTGATGCGCTCGTGGGCGGCGGCATTTTCCGAATGCGATCGCATCGTGGGGCAGATTCTTCTCACCCATGAAGACGTCTCGGATCGCAAGCGCCGACAGAACGCGATGCAGACGATGACCACGCTGCTCGCATCAGGTGTGATCCCAATCATCAACGAAAACGATACGGTGGCAGTCGAAGAGATCAGGTTCGGCGACAACGATATGCTCTCGTCGCTGGTCGCATCGATGGTGCAAGCTCAGATGCTGGTGATCCTCAGTGACGTGCCGGGCGTTCTGACCGGCGATCCACGCAAGCGTCCGGACGCGCATTTGATTCCTCTGATCACGAACCCCGAGGCCGAGATGAAGGGTCTGGTCGCCGAAAGCACCGGACCGCTCGGAACCGGCGGGATGGCTGCGAAGCTCAAGGCGGCTCAACAGGCGGCGCGCGCAGGTGTCGCCGTGATCATCGCTTCCGGCCGCGAGCCAGGCACGATCGCGGCGGCGCTCGATCCATCGCGCGAAATCGGCACGCTCATCACGCCGGCGGGCACGCGCCTTAAGAGCCGCAAGCACTGGATTGCCTTCGCGCTCAAGCCCTCGGGTGCGCTCAGCGTCGACAAGGGTGCGGCGGAAGCGCTACGAAAGAAAGGCCGCTCGCTGCTGCCCTCGGGAATTCGCGAGGTGCGCGGCGAATTTGCCGGCGGCGATTGCGTGAGTCTGATCGATCCTGACGGGGTCGAGTTCGGCCGCGGCCTGGTGAACTATGCGGCGCCGGATGTCGCCAAGCTCAAGGGCCGCCGCACCGCGGAGATCGCCACCCTACTGGGATACAAGGTTGCCGATGAGATCATTCATCGCGATAATTTTGTGCTGCTCGAGGAGATTGGCTGACTCACGCATCCCATGACGCTCGAAGAGCAAATTCTCCCGCAATTGAAAAAAGCGCGCGTAGCGTCGCGCTCGCTCGCGCTGTGCTCCAGTGAACGGAAGAACGCCGCGCTGCTGTCGCTCGCGAAAACTCTTCGCGCGAATGCGCCCGCGATCCTCGAAGCCAATCGCAAGGATCTTGAAATCGCGAAGAGCTCTGGAAGAGCCGGCGCCTTCCTGGAACGTCTGACCCTCAACGATGCACGCATCGCCGCGATGGCCAAGAGCGTAGAGGAGGTCGCCGCGCTTCCCGATCCGGTTGGTGAGGTGATGGAGAGCTGGAGCCGTCCCAACGGTCTGCGGTTCCAAAAGGTGCGGGTGCCGCTTGGCGTGATCGCCATCATCTTCGAATCGCGCCCCAATGTGACAATCGATGCCGGCGTGCTGACTTTCAAGAGCGGCAGCTCGGTGGTGCTGCGCGGGGGAAAGGAAGCGCTTGCGACCAACACGCTCCTGGCGAGGATGCTCGCGCGATCGCTGGAGGAATCAGGAAGCGATCCCGCGGCGGTGACGTTCATCGACACTCCCGATCGCGATGCGATCCAGATTCTCAAGCGTCACCCCGAGGCGATCGATCTGATCATTCCGCGCGGCGGCGGCTCCTTGAAGGAAGCGCTCGCGGGCTCCGCGGTTCCGCTGCTGCCGCATTTCGATGGAATCTGCCACACCTATGTCGATCGCGCGGCCGATCTGAAGATGGCCGAGGAGATTTCCTTCAACGCCAAACTGAGCAGGCCGTCGGTGTGCAACGCGATGGAGAATCTGTTGGTACATCGGGAAGTCGCCGCGAAGTTCCTTCCCGCGATGGCGAAGCGCTTCAGCGCGGCGGGAGTAGAGCTCCGTGGCGACGATGCGGCCTGTACAATCGTCTCCAACATTAAGCACGCCACCGACGAAGATTGGGATACCGAATACCTCGAACTGATCCTTTCGGTGAAGGTGGTCGATTCTATCGACGAGGCGATTGCGTTCATCCGCCGTCACGGGTCTGGTCTCGCCGACGCGATCGTAACCCAGGACGCGGATGCGGCCGCTCGCTTTGAACGGGAGGTCGATTCGGCTACCGTCTTCGTCAACGCGTCGACCCGCTTTACCGATGGCTTCGAATTCGGCTTCGGCGCGGAGACGGGAATTTCCACCAACCGACTGCATGCGCGAGGTCCGATGGGTTTGCGCGAGCTGACGACTTACAAATACCTCGTTCGCGGCGAAGGCCAGATTCGAAAGTGAATCTGCGCCGCGGCGCTACCTCGTTTTGACGGAGCCTTAATTGCGCGTAGGACTCTTCGGCGGCAGCTTCAATCCGATCCATTTCGGGCACCTTCGCTCGGCTGAGGAGGTTCGCGAGATGCTGAAGCTGGATCTCGTCTACTTCGTTCCCGCCTCCTCACCACCACACAAACCCGAGGGTGAACTCGCACCCGCCGAGCATCGGCTCCAGATGGTGCGGCTGGCGACCAAGGGCAATCGTCATTTCATGGTCTCCGACGCTGAGATCCGCCGCGCCGGACGCTCCTACACCATCGACACCGCGAAGCATTTCGCCACCACGCTGCGGCATCAGGCGCAGATTTTCATCCTGTTGGGATCCGATCAGTTCCTCGAGCTGGAAACCTGGAAGGACTGCGATGAGCTGGTGAAGCTATGCAGCATCGCGGTGCACACGCGGCTTCGCGACGGTGAAGGGGCGGCGCGCGTCTCGCTTGCCGCGCTAAATCGCTTTGGTTACATTAGGGAACAAGATCACTACCTGAATTCAGGCGGGCAGACGCTGTCTTTTGTACAAACCACTTTCTTTCCAATTTCGGCGACGCAAATCCGCCAGAAAATCCAGAACAACGAATCGATCAATTATTTGCTGCCCGGCGACGTGGTCGACTACATTCGCCGCCACGCGCTCTATTGATGATGATCGCGTCTGAAATTTTCCTTGATCAGTTCAACTCCGCGAAAGCACAACTTCCATCGAGCTGTATAGAGTGACGTCACTCGACAAGGCACTCGCCGTCGCACAGGCGGCGCTGGAAAAGAAGGCCTACGATTTGACCGTGCTCGAAGTGGAGCATCTCAATTCGATCGCCGACTACTTCGTCGTCGCCACCGGGCGTTCCGATGTCCAGGTGCAATCGATCGCGCGCGGCATCGAAGAGCGGATGCACCATGACGGGCAGTACGCGCTCGCGGTCGAGGGCCTGCCGCATGCGCATTGGGTCGTGCTCGATTACGACGACGTCGTGATCCATGTCTTCTATGAGCCGGCGCGTGAGTTCTATCGCCTCGAGAGTTTGTGGAGCGACGGCCACGAAGTCCCACTCCCCGAGCCATTTCGCACCCAGGCTCGCGATCTCCGGCTGCGCGCCAACGGCTGATATCGAGGTCAGCTCGCGCTCTTCACGTTCTCGCAGATATAGATCGCCGCGGGCGCGCCTAGAACGGTCACCCGCAGGATGCGCGAGGGCCGCAGATGCGACCTGGTCCACAGCTCGCTCATCAATCGCATCTCGGCGCTGAGCAGGACCATCGTACCGCCCGGCTTCAGCACGCGGCGAAACTCGGCAATCAGCTTCGGATAGAGCCGCCGATTTTCACCATGCGATCCGTGTTTGATGCCCCAGGGGAGATTGGTGACGATTTTGTCGACACTGGCATCGTCGAGCCGAAGCGCCGTGGCATCCCATAGCTTGATCTCGATGGGCTTGTAGCGCGGACCGATATTCTCGCGCGCGGCCTCCAGCGTGTCGCGATCGCTATCGCCGCCGAGCAGCATTGCGTAACGCCCGCAGTGTGCGCGCTCGATCAGGATCGTGCCGGTACCGCAGAGCGGATCGAGGAAGACATCATCGTGCGAGGGGTTCGATACCAGCGCCAGCGCCGCCGCGACCGATGGACGCAAAGATCCCGGGCGGTGCGAGATCTTGTAATCGCGAAAGCGCATCGTGTCGTCGCTGAGGCGCAGGGTGAAAATGAATTCGTCGCGCAGCATCGTCGCCCAGAACTCGACCTCGGCGTTGTCCTCGTCTAGCCGCCACGAATGGTCGCCATGCTCGAGGACGCCGGTCTCGACCGCGTGCTTGAAATCGACACGCCGAAACTCATGATCGCCGGAAAGCCGCGCGACCACCTTGAAACGAAGTTTTTTACCCGCGCGCGCACCCTTGACGATTGCGACCCGCGCGTTCAGGGCGTCATCCAGACGAGTGCATCCGCGAATGACGGCGCGGACCTTGTCGAGCGAGGTCGCGTCGTCGCCGAGGCCGTGCCGATACGCGACTATTGCGAAGAGGTCCTCGGCGCATCGCAAAGCACCCAGCGGCGCGGGCCGCGGCGCTTCGAAGATGAGCATTCCGGCACGCTCGGGAACGGTGCGCGTCCCGAGTTTCTTTGTTTGCGGGATCTTCGAAGTAATTTCGCTCCACGCGATCGACTCAAATCCGGGCTGCGTCTGCACGATGTAAACGCCGGGGCCGGCGCGCAAGGGCGCCTGGGTCGCGCGCGTGGAATGTTGCGATGAATCCTTCGCGAGAGGTGTCCGCTCCCGGCGTTTGGAAACTTGCGGAAAATCTTGCGGACGCGGGCGGCGGGGGGCCGCGCCTCTTTCGCGCGGCTGGCGCATATCTTTCGTAGTTCTTGGCTACTTCTTGCCGCGGCCGGCGTATTCGTGGGTCTCGGTGTTGATCGTGATCACATCGCCCTCGTTGACGAAGTGCGGAACCTGCACGATCAATCCGGTCTCCATTGTCGCCGGTTTCAGGGTATTGGTGACCGCCGCGTTCTTCATCCCGGGATCGGTCCGTTCGACCTTGAGGTCGACGGTCTTCGGCGGAGTGACGTTGAGCGGCGTGGTCTCGTAGAACTCGACTTGCACTTCCATATTGGGGGTGAGGAAGCCAACCACATCTTCGATGAGATCGCGTGGAATGGTGATCTGCTCGTAGTTCTCGGTGTTCATGAAATGGTAGTCGTCGCCGTCCTGGTAGAGGAACTGCATCATCACCTGGCTGAGGATGACGCGCTCGACGCGATCTTCCGAGCGGAAGCGGTTTTCGGTCTGCGATCCGCTTTTGATGTTGCGCAGCTTGGTCTGCACCATCCCGCGCCAGTTGCCCGGCGTGATGTGGGTGATGGTCATAACGCGCCAGAGATCCTTGTTGTACTCGAGCACCATTCCGGAACGCAGTTGGGTCGCTTGGATCAGCATACGGCCTTGGATTTAAGCATCAATCGCGATTCGTGTTGAAGTGAACTTTGAATGCTACAGGCGCCCGAGGGCCGGGGCAACCGTTACCCCGGATATGCCATCGACGATCAGAAGATCTTCGACCACCACGGACGCGATGGCGGCGGATAGCCGCTGTTGGGGTAACCGTTCGGATAGCCGCGGTTCGGATATCCATAAGGCGGCGCCGCATACGGATTGGCCGGATATCCGTACGGATTGCGCGCGTACGGATTTACCGGATACGGGTAAACTGCGGCCGGAGGATTGGCGCCGAACACCGTGCCATTCGCGGTGCTCAAATCGATCGACGATTCCACGAAGTTGTCGCCGGCGCCGTATGCACGAATGCTCACCTCTGCGCCGAACATCGTGAACGCCACGTTGAAAGAAGTGTCGCTGCCGGGCGTGATCGGGATCGGCTTGACCAAGCGGCCATCGACATAGATTCCCGCGCGATGCACATTGTTGCCCGCGATCTGACCGATGACCTGATAGCTGTTCGCCTCTGAGAGCGATTGCTGCACGCCGAGGATGTTGATTTGCACATCGGTGATCGGCGCGAGGTTGTCGCCGGCGTGAATGTGACGGCGCGAGGGCGACTTGCTCGGGATCTCCGCCGTGTTGCGCGGACCTCGCGAGGCCAGTTCGAGCGGCGGCGCGTCGCTCGTCCCACCACTACCGAGCTCGATCATTTTTTCATGCCCGCCCGACTCGACCGGCGGAGCGGAATTGTCCGCGATGTGCACCTCGGCAGCGCGGCCGCTCGCATCGCCGACGCGAATGGTCTCCGTGGACGAAACCTGCTCAAGCTGGAAATCGAGCAGCACTCGCTGCGCGCCGGTGACGGGCGCCAGATCGATTTTCTGAATCATCGCTTCGCCGTCGAAGATGCCGGCGGATTTTAGATTGGTGCCTTGCAGGTATCCCTTGATGTGCAGCCCGGTGTCGTCGGTGACACGGCTGGTGATTTCGACCCGCGGCGCGGAGCCGTCAGGAATCGTCGCGGCCGCCTCGCTCGCGGGAGGCCTCACCACATCGGAATGCGACTCAACAGGAGCGGCCTTCGCGACCGAATCGCTAGCCGCAGGGACCCGACTTTGGATTGAGGCCAGTTCAGCCTTGAGCGGCGCCCATTTGGAGGATTCAATCGCGTGAGGATTCTTCACCAACGCCTCGTCGACCGCGCGCCGATCCGCGACCAATGCCGTCATCGCCGCACCGGCGCCGTCGTGATCACCCTTCGCGAGCGCGGCCGAAAGCGTCTGCGCGTCGCCCGCGAAGCTCGCCATCGCGCCCATCACGTCGCCGGCCCCGGCCTTGGTGCTATCGCTGGCGAGCGAGTTGAGAATCGCGAATGCGGAGTCGCTGAGATGTTGCGCATCGAGGTGAACGTCGTCGCTGCGTGCATCGCTCGGGGCAAAGATCGCTATCGCGATCGCAAGGACAAACCCGATCGCACTCGCGTATCGCATCCGGCGCTTGAGGATGGCTCTCACCGTCGGGAATCATACGCCAAAAAGCCTGGACTTAAAAACTGATGTGTAGAGATGCCAAGGCATCGTTTCTCGAATCTAGATTCGCAGCTTTTCAACTCGCCCGGTGGCAGAAACGCGGAGTTGTGATTAAAATTTCATCTGCTAAATTCGATTAAGATCTTCGGTAGTGAATCTCATTTTGTAGTACTTAAAGTTTAACGTGAGCTTTTCCCACACCGATACCGATTCTCTCGCGCCCTCGCTCGACGCCGAGTATGACGCACTGACGAAGCGTGCAGGTTTCCGGCTGCTCGACGATCGGATGATCGTCCGCGTGACAGGCGACGATCGCGTCTCGTTCTTCCACGGGATGTGCAGCGCCGATGTGAAGGGCGCGCATCCCGGCGACGTCGTGCCGGCGCTCTTTCTTACCGAGCATGCGCACGTGATTGGCGAATTCTTCCTCTGGTTCGAAGAGGGGGCGCTGGCCCTGGAAACCGGGTTGTCGGCGTGGCCGCGCGAGAAAGAGCATCTGGAGAAATTGCTGGTCGCTGACGATGTCGAAATGGAAGAGTTTCGTCCCCTCGGCATTCTGCATGTCGAGGGACCTCAAGCCGCCGATGCGCTTTCGGCGGCGGGGATCGCCGGCTCAAAGGCTCTACAGATGTGGAAGTGCACGAAGTCCATCAACCCCATCCTCGGACGGGTGCCGAGGTTCGGTGGCGATGCGTTCTCGTTGCTCGGTGACCGCGCCGCATTGAGCGAGGTCGCGGAGCGTCTCTCGCGTAGCGGCGCGATCGCAGTCAGCGAGGCGGCGCTTGAGGTGCTCCGCGTCGAGCACGGGATCGCGAAGGTCGGCGTCGATACGTCCGACAAGACCATCGCGCTCGAAGCGGGGCTCGAGCGCTCGATCTCATTCAACAAGGGATGCTATCTCGGACAAGAAACCATCGAGCGGGCGACCACGCGTGGCGGGCTGAAGAAGAAATTATTCGGCCTGCGCTTCGAGCGACCAGTCGAGGTGGAAGGCGCGCTTTTTCTTGACGGCAAGGAGGTCGGTCGCGTAACCAGTTCGGTAGTGTCGCCGCAACGAGGTGCGATCGGTCTGGCGATCCTGCATCACAGCGCATGGACGCCGGGCGCCGCGCTCATCGCGCGCGGGAGCAGCGGCGACATTAGGACGGCGGTGTGCGAACTTCCGTTCGGCAAATGATTGGAAGGCGGACTAAATTCGGAACCTTGCAGTTCTGATTGAGATTATCGGAGGAGCAATGGCTAATCAGCTGGGAAAACGCTATCAGTGCGAGAAGTGCGGCACCGAGGTGCTCTGCAACAAAGCCGGGACCGGCGAGCTCGAGTGCTGCGACGGCCAGATGAAGATCAAGGAGGCCAAGCCGCTTCCCTCTTCAGATTGATCGCGATGTGAACGGCATTCCGTCATCATCGAGACGGCGAAGGATCCGGGTGGGTTGGGGATCCGAAAAGTAGATGACGCTTGATAAAGCCGACTTGGTTCTTCACGAGGGGGTAGTCTTCGGGCATCCGGACAGCGACTCGGTCGCGATCCTCGACGGTTCGATCCTCGCGCATGGTAAATTCGCCGAGCTGAAATCGATGGTCGGCCCCCGGACCCATCTGCTCAAGATGGCGGGGCGAACGGTCGTTCCGGGCTTCATCGATTCACATCTCCACTTCATGGAAGCGGCGGCGGCGGCGACTGGAGTCTCGGTATGGAAGCACCGCACCGTCAATGATCTGCTCGCGGAGCTGCGCGTCGCCGCAGCTAAGACGCCGCCGGGCAACTGGCTGCGCGCATTCGGATGCGACGATGCGCTGATTCGCGACGGCCGCGGACCGACGCGCGAGGAACTCGATCAGGCGGTGCCTAAGAATCCGCTGCGGCTTCGGCATTCGACACTGCACGGCTCATGGCTGAACTCGCGCGCTCTGAATGCGCTTGGCATCGAGCATCCGAACTTCAAGACTCCCGACGGCGCGATCGTCGTCAAACAAGCGAACGGACGTGCGACTGGGCTGGTGGTCGGGATGGAGGAATGGATCACATCCAAACTTCCGCTCGTCACCGCCGCCGAGACCGAGGCACGCGCGCGCACCTTCAGCCGCGAACTCGCGGCAGCAGGCGTAACTGCGTTCACCGATGCGAGCCCGCGCAACGATGCCGCGCAGGTCGAACTGTTCGGCAAGCTGGTTGCCTCGCGCTCGATCTGCCAGCGGGTCGGCGTGATGATCGGCGGCGGGCACCTGGATACGATTCCGGCGGCCTCCGCCGCTGGCCGCGCCGGTGGCATCGCTATCGCGGGAGCCAAGTTCATGCCGCACGGAGGCTACGAGGCCAACGCGCTCGCGCGCGAGGTTCGTTATGCGGCGTCGGTGGGCCTCGATTGCGCGTTCCATGCCACCGAGGTGGAGGAGCTCGACGCCGCTCTCGTAGCGATTGAGTCCGCGCTCAAGTCGCTCGGTCCCGATCAGGCTGAGCGCGTTTCGTTTCGCATCGAGCACGGAGGCCTGATTCCGCCCAATTATCTGGCGCCCATTCGCGCTGTCAACGCGTGGGTCGTCACCAATCCAGGTTTCATTTACTACCGCGGCGCCAAGTATGCCGGGGAGCCCGGGCTGGTCCCGCATCTCTACCGTTTGAGGAGCCTGCGCGACGAAGGAATCCGCCTCGCCGCCGGAAGCGACGCGCCCGTGACCCCCGCAAAACCGTTAGTAGCAATTTCGGCCGCGATGGCGCGCACCTCGCTGGAAGGCCACGTTCTCAGCGCCAACGAGAAGCTCGATATCCAGCAGGCCTTCGCGATGTTCACCACCTCGGCCGCGCGGCTCGCGGGTTTGCAGGCTGGCGCGATCGAGCCCGGCCGGTTGGCCGACATGGTGATCCTCGGCAAGAATCCGATCGGCGCAACAGCCACTGATCTGATGAACATTACGGTGGACATCACGCTCGTGGGCGGGCGTATAGTCTATGAGCGCGGCCGCCCCGCGGTGGCGCAGAGCGACAGCGCCGACCTGCACTCAGGTCAATAAGTCAGCCGCTCGACGACTCAAAATGCCCGACGAAACTCCATTGGCGCCGCCGCGCGACGGCGAGTCGCCGGCCGTCCGCTTCGAAAAACGCGGCGTCGTCGCGTGGGTGACGCTCAATCGACCGCACCAGCTCAACGCCTACAACATGGCGATGCGCGACGCCTTGTTCGAAATCCTGAGCGCGATTCACGACGACTCTGAAATTCGCGCGATGGTGCTGACCGGCGCCGGCAAAGCTTTTTCCACCGGCGGCGACTTGAGCGAATTCGGCAGCGCACCCTCCCCCACTATCGCCAGATGGGTGCGCTTTCGCCGCGACGTATGGGGCCGGATGCGCGCGCTGCCGATTCCGACCATAGCCGCGCTGCATGGCTTCACGGTCGGTGGCGGCCTCGAGATGGCATTGCTATGCGACGTCGCGATTGCCGCCGACGATACCCGCATCAGCCTGCCCGAAACGGGCGCCGGCATGATCCCGGGCGTGGCGGGCACTCAGACCGCGCCGCGCCGTCTGGGTTTCGGTCGCGCGCTCGATCTTTGTATAACAGGACGGTGGATTGACGCGCGCGAGGCGTTACTTGTAGGTTTGGTCGCCGAAGTCGTCCCGGGGCTGGACCTGGATCGCCGTGCACTCGAATTTGCGCTCGCGATGGCGCGTTATCCACGCGAACAGGCAGCATTGCTCAAGCTTGCAATATGGGACGGATTCGAGTTGCCGATTCGCGATGCGCTCGCGCTCGAACGGCGTTTGGCCGAAAGATATAAGATGATTTCCGCGCCCGCGGCGAAGCCCGCCATGAATCTCGAACGGACCTCGTCCACGCGCGCGAAACCACTCGCTCGATAGTAGCCGCACCGAGGAGGACCGCGGGTCAGTGAATACAGTCAACTTCGTCACGATTCCGGCTTCGATCGCTCCCGATCAGGAAATCGTGGTTTCCGGCGATCGCCGCCTCACGTACGCGCAACTGAACGAGATCGTCGCGCGCTACACCGGCGTGTTCAAGCACCTGGGGCTGGGCCCCAGAGACGTCGTTGCGGCGCTCGATACCAACTCGGAACGCTACATCGCCAGCTACTATGCGGCGGCTAAAGCGGGCGTGACATTCCTGCCGCTCAACTATCGCGCCAAGGATCCCGAGCTCGAGTACATGATCAACACGGCCAAGGCCAAGGTGCTGCTGGTCGGCGATCGCTACCTCGACCTGGTCGCGCGCATTCGTCCGCGGCTCAATGTCAACGAAGTGGTCGCACTCGGCAGCGGCGACGGCAACATGTACCAGCTCTCAGAACTCGCGCGCCGCACCGATCCGGACGAAACCGAAGCGGAAGTCGAAGAGGAAGATGTCTCGGTATTGATGTACACCAGCGGCACCACTTCGTTGCCCAAGGGCGTGATGCTGCGCTTTCGCGATTTCGTCGCGTACGTCACCGCGAACGTCGAGATGGCCGATGGAACCGATCGCGGGGTGGCGTTGGTGTGCGTGCCGTTTTACCACATCGCCGGAACCACCGCGATGATGACCAACATCTGGACCGGCCGCAAAATCATCGTGATGCCGCAGTTCGATCCGAAGGGCTGGCTCTCCCTGGTGGCGACGGAAAAAGTCACCCACGCATTCGTCGTCCCCACCATGATGAAGCAGCTGCTCGACGAACCCGGATTCAAGGACACCGATTTTTCCAAACTGACCAACCTCGCATACGGCGGCGCGCCGATGCCGATTCAGGTCGTCCGCCGCGCGATCGAGGCGTTCCCAAATCACGTCGGCTTCGTCAACGCATACGGGCAGACCGAAACGACGTCGTCACTTACGATACTCGGTCCGGATGATCATCGGATCGAGGGAACCTCCGAGCAGAAAGAGCTGAAGCTGCAGCGCCTCAACTCGATTGGCAAGCCGCTGCCCGACGTCGAAATCAAAGTGCGCGATGACGACGGCAAGTTTCAGGGCGCCGGCGTGGTCGGCGAAATTTGCATCCGCACTCCGCGCATCATGAAGGGCTACGCCGGACGCGAAGACGATTCCGCTCTGCCTGACGGATGGCGTGCGACGGGCGACCTGGGCTGGGTCGACCACGAAGGCTACGTGTTCTTCGCCGGACGCAAGGACGACATGATCATCCGCGGCGGCGAGAACATCGCGCCGGCGGAAATCGAAACCGTACTGATGAGCCATCCAGCAGTCGATGAGGTCGCGATCATCGGCGTTCCCTCGGTCGAATGGGGCCAGGTCATAAAGGCATTCGTGGTCAAGCGCCCGGGCAAGAACGTCACCGAGAAGGAGTTGATCGAGTTCTGCCGCAAGCGCCTCTCGAGCTTCAAGTGTCCCGCGTCGATTGAGTTCATCGACGCGTTGCCGAAAAATCCGCTCGGGAAAATCCTCCGCAAAGAATTGCGCGCCTTGGTTTAAGCGTGGGATGGAGACGGCGTGAAGAAATCTCGGGTCAGCGCCGCATCCGCAAAATCGGGATGCGTAAAGGTCGCGAACGCCCGCGGCTGCGTCACCGCCACGCTGACCTCGCCGTCGAACGGCAATCGCATCAGCGGCGCGATGGCGACCGAGCTGATGGAGCTTTTCGAACGCGTCGAAGACGATGGCGACATCGCGATGCTTGCGATCACCGGCGCGGGCGACACCTTCTGCAGCGGCTTCGACGCGGCGGTGAATCCCAACCTGGTCGAATCGATGGCGGTAATCTCCAAGCCCACGGTTGCGATCGTCAATGGCGACGCGATCGACGAAGGGATGGAACTCGCGATGGCCACTGACATTCGCGTTGCGCTGACCCACGCGCGGTTCGCATTGACGCAGCCGTCGCGCGGTGAGATGCCACGCTTCGGCGGCACGCAGCGGCTGCCGCGCCTGGCGGGCATCGCGAATGCGATGCGAATCCTGATCGCGGGCGCAAGGATCGACGGCGACGAAGCAATGCGCATCGGGCTGGTGACGTATTTGGCGCGCAATCGCGTGGAACTCGGCGCGCGCGCGGGCGAAGTCGCGCAGGCCATCCTGACGCGCGGGCCGGTGGCAGTCAGGATGGTGAAGGATGCGGTCCGCAAGGGATACGATATGACATTGGACCAGGGCATCAGGCTTGAAGAGGATCTCTATGCCCTGCTACAAACCACCGCCGACCGCGCGGAAGGCGTGCGGGCATTTTTGGACAAACGCAAGCCGCTTTTTCGCGGCGCATGACTATACTATCGGGTAGGAAATCGAACCACAGGAGACCGACGGGGCCGATGGCTAACCAGTTAGGCAAAGTTTACATCTGCGGAAAGTGCAACTCGCAAGTGATCGTGACCAAGGGCGGCACCGGCGCGCTGAAGTGCTGCGGCGCTCCGATGGAACAGAAGAAGTGACCACACCGCATCGCGGTGTGGTCATCCTGAGCGCTGCGCGAAGGATCTCATTTCGTGAGGTTCCGTAGATGATCGGCACCATCATTCTCGGACTCATCGCCGGATGGATAACCGGCCTGGTGATGCGAGGCTCCGGTTTCGGCATCATCGCCGACATTATAATCGGTCTGGTCGGCGCGGTGATCGGGCGCTGGATTTTCAGTATCATCGGCGCGAACCAGAACGGCCGGATCGGGTACCTCGCGATGTCGGTGGTCGGCGCGATCGTGTTGGTCGCGATCGTCCACGCGCTGCGGGGTGCGAGCTGATCACGTACTGTTGCGCGCTCTTCTCGGCGCGCGACGGTTGGCCTTGATGCGGATTTCGACGCTGCCGCCCAGCGCGGCGGCGGTTCGCGCGATGGTTCCCACCGTGAGGTTGCGCACCCCACCGGACTCTATCCGCGCGATGACCGGCTGAGAGACGCCCACCATCTTCGCGAGCTTCGCCTGAGAGATGCCGCGTTTTTTGCGCAGATCTGCGAGTTGCTGCTCGAGCATCAGCTCGTTGAAGCGAATCGCTACTTCCTTTTCGAGACCACGCCGCCTGACCTCCGCGTGGAGCCAATCCATGATATCGGTTTTTTTTCGCATAGGACTATTGTCCGCGCTATGAAACCTCTTTTGCCAATCTCCGTAGCCGATCGAGTACCGTCGAGGGAATATCGCTGCGCTTCTTGACCAGGAAGTCGAGAACTACAATCCGATATCCCGGTCGAAATACGTAAAATATCCGCACTTGCTTGCCTCGCAGTTCGAAGAGGCCACCGCCTAGCGGTTTCGACTGCGGAGGCGCCATCCTGTTGCCGCGAATTCTGAGCAAATCAAGAAGCGCAGTGGCATCCGCCAAATCACGCGGATCGCGCAGTTTGGTCGCGAGTTTTCGGATCGAGCCGCGATGCTCTTCAATTTGCCAGAATTGGAGCAACATCCATTATAGCTTATAAGCTATTGAATAGTCCACTTGGCTACACCGCGTTGAAGCCGGCGCGGCTATACAGCACGCGATGCTCGCCGAGGCGCGCGCGCATCGCCGCGAGGAGTTGCTCCTCGGCGCCGGGGCG
>JBGPMZ010000003.1:0-17047 GCA_041487255.1 Binataceae bacterium (SeqCode)
GCCGCCGCCGGGCCCGCGCCGCGCATGCACCAGCCCGCGATGCATCAGGTCGCGAATCACCTTCTCGAGATAGTACTTTGGGATTTGCTCGTGACGCGCGATCTCGCTTCCGCGCGCGACACCGCTGGGACGGTCGGCGAGATAGATCATGGCCCGCAGCGCGTATTCGATCTTGCGCGGTATCTGCATCAGGCTCATGAGGTACCTCTGCGCTCGATCATGATGCGGCGGCGGCCATCGCGCCGCGTCCGTTCAAAATCCGCTCGACGTATTTTGCCATCATGTCGCTCTCGATATTCAACTTGTCACCGGGCTTGCGGAAACCCATCGTCGTGACTTTGAGCGTATGGGGAATCAGCGCGCAACTGAAACGGCGACCGCGAATCGAAAACACGGTTAGCGAGATTCCATCGATGGCGACCGAACCCTTCTCCACCAGGTAGCGCGCCTCGTTGGCGGGAACCTCGAAGGTAAAGAGCTTCGAATCGCCTTCCGGCTTGATCGAAACTACGCGACCGACGCCGTCGACATGGCCTTGGACGATATGGCCATTGAGCAGCGTATTGAGCGTCAGGCATCGCTCGAGGTTAACCGAATCGCCAACCTTCAGATCGCCGAGGCTGGTGCGGCGCAGCGTCTCCGCCGAGACATCCATCTTCACTGCGCCGCGTCTCTTGGCGATCACGGTCAGGCATGCGCCGCTGACGGCAATCGAATCACCGATTTTGACTTTGGCAATCGGCAGGCTCGTGCGCAGCGTCAGCACCACACCCTGGTCGCCCTGCCTGATATCGGCAACTCTGCCCAAGTCCTCGATGATGCCGCTGAACATGCTGTCCTTGAATTCGCCGAAGTGCAGGATGAAAAATCCTGAAAAATCATATCTTTTTAGCTATCGAAGCCGCAACCGTCTCGGCGAAACGCGAGTGGTTAGGATGCGCAGACTCGACTACTCTGCAGATCCATGAAAAATGAAAGCGGACGCGAGGGTGGCAAAGTCAGCGCTTTGCTGTTCGATTTCGGCGGCACCCTTGCGTTTCTCGACTTCGAATTTCTGGCGGCAGAATTTTCCCGGCCCGGCCGCACGCTCGATGCGCTCAGGTTGGAGCACGCTGAGTATGCGGGCCGCGCCGCGCTCGATCGGCATCTGATGTCCGAGAAGAGCCGTGACCCCAACGCCGCATACGAGGATTTCTTCCGCGCCTGGATGGACGCGGCGGGAATCCCGCAAAAGGAATTCGCGGACATTTCGGCGAGATTCCGCGCGCTGCACGAAGAGGCGAACATGTGGCGCATCGTGCGCGAGGGCACCCATGACGCGCTCGAGCGGCTCAAGTCGGCGGGCTTCAAACTAGGGATCGTTTCGAATGCTGACGGACGCGTGGCAGGCGATGCCAAGCGGCTCGGCCTCGCGAAATTTTTCGATGTGACAATCGACTCGCAGGTGGTGGGCGTCGAAAAACCGAATCCTAAACTTTTCCAACTCGCACTCGACGCGCTCGGCGTTCCCGCCGAAGAAGCGATGTACGCCGGCGACATCTACGCCATCGATATGATCGGCGCCCGCGCGGCAGGCATTACCGGCAAGCTCATCGACCAGCACGGCATGTATCATTGGATCGAGCATCCGAAGATCCGCCACGTCGGCGAGCTCCACATCATCGACTAAGCTGAGGCAGAGAAATGGGTTCGATTCGCGAGACCGCGGACAAGCTCTTCGCCGGAGAACTTCCGATCCGCGAGCATCATCCGCTCGGCTTCACTGGTGAGTCCGAGGAAGTTGCCGACGGTGTAATGTTCTGCCGATGGTTCGCGAATGTCAGCGCCATCAAGACCGCCGAAGGCCTCGTGCTCATCGACACTGGCGCGTACTTCAATCAGCGCAACACGCTCGAAGTGATCCGCCGTTACTCACGCGATCGCATCAACACGGCGATTTATACGCATGGCCACGTCGATCACGCCTGCGGGATGCCGGCCATCGTCGAGGAGGCGGGGAAGAATCGCGTCGCGCGGCCTCGCGTCGTGGGACATCGCGCGGTCGCCGCCCGCTTCGATCGATACAAGCGGACGACCGGCTACAACAGCGTCGCGAACACGCGGCAATTCAATCGGCCGTCGGTGTGGCCGGCCGAGTACGTCTATCCCGACACCTACTTCGATCATCAGCTCAACGTCGCGGCGGGCCAGCACAAGTTCGAATGTCATCATGCGCGCGGCGAGACCGACGATCATTGCTGGGTCTACTTCGCGGCGCCGAAAGTTCTTTTCACCGGCGATCTGATCATCTGGGCTGCTCCCAATGCGGGCAATCCGCAGAAGGCCCAGCGCTATGCGCGCGAATGGGCCGAGGCGCTGCGCGCGATGGCGAAGCTGGGCGCCAACGTTCTGGTTCCGGGCCACGGCTATCCTTTCTTTGGCGCGATCAAAGTCCGTCAGGTTCTCAATGACACGGCGGAGTACCTCGAGAGCATCTACCTGCAAACCCTCGCGATGATGAACGATGGCGCCTCACTCGACGCCGTCATTCACGGCGTGAAGCCGCCGGAGAAATTCGCCGACAAGCCCTACCTGCAGCCGATTTACGACGAGCCGGAATTTATCGTGCGCAACATCTGGCGCCTCGAAGGTGGATGGCACGACAGCGTCGCGTCGCATCTCAAGCCCGCATCCGAAGCAGAGCAGGCGCGCGAAATTGCGGATCTCGCGGGTGGTGTCGGCAACCTCGTCGCGCGCGCGATGCAGAAACTCGAATCAGGTGACGCGCAACTCGCGTGTCATCTCATCGATTGGGCGGTATCAGCGGAGCCTGACAACAAGTCAGCGCATGAGGCGCGGGTGCGGATCTACGACAGGAGGGCAAAAGACTCGGACTCGACGATGAGTCACGGCATCTTCCGCGCGGCGGTCATCGAGTCGGCGCAAAAGGCTGGCCTCACTGCGCCGGAAGACTCGCGCAGCTACTAGCCTCGTGGAGTTGGCGGGAGGGTCAGCTTGCCGAGGATCGCGGGAGCCGAGGCGCCGGTGACACTCGGAATGTTCCCCTGCCTGCCGCGCAGCATCTGATAGCCGAGTATCGCGAACGCCACCACTTCAAGCGCATCGCCATCGACGCCGACTGCCTTCGCCGTTAGCACTTCTACTTCCGGCAGGTAGCCGCTGATCATTCGCAGTACGGTTGGATTTCGCGCGCCACCTCCGGTTGCGATGAGTTGATCGATGCGCCCGAGCGGCATCACGAATCGGCGAATCGCATCGGCAATCGAGCGCGCGGTGAGTGCGGTGATCGTCGCCACCAGATCATTGCCCGCGACGCCCATCGAGAAAGCGCGGCGTTCGCTCTCCTCGAGGTAGTGAGATCCGAACTCCTCGCGTCCGGTGGACTTTGGCGGGCGCCGGCGAAAATACGGATGGCGCAGCAGTTCCGTCAGAAGTTGCTCGCTGACCCGACCGCGAGCGGCGATACCGCCATCGCGATCCATCTTTGTGCGGCCACCTGAGAGTTTGTGGACAAGCGCATCGATCAGCATACCACCCGGCCCGGTGTCGAACGCGATCAGGGTCGGATCGTTCAGCGCCGCGCCCGGCTTCAGATACGTCGCGTTGCCGATCCCGCCGATATTCTGGATCACGCGGCCGAGTTTGCGATCGCCGAACAACCAAAGGTGCGCGAGTGGCGCGAGCGGAGCACCCTCACCGCCGAGCGCGATATCCATCGGGCGGAAGTCGGCAATCACCGGCAGGCCCGTCATCGCAGCAATCACCGAGGACTCGCCTATTTGCATAGTTGATGGAGTCTGACCGCGTGGGGCAGTACGCGGTGGCAAATGAAAGATCGTGTGCCCGTGCGATCCGATGAACGAGATTCGTGACAACGGCATCTTCGCGGCGCGAGCGATTTCGATCGCGGCGTTGCCGAGAATCTTTCCGAGTTCAAAATTGATTGAAGAGACCGCCGGTGCGCCGACGTCCTTCATCGAGGCGAGTTCAAGCAGCCGCGTGCGAAATTGCGGCGGGTAGCGAAAGGTATGGAATGCGACGGCCTCGGCGCGCGGGCGAGCGCGTTCGTCGAGCCGCACCACTGCGGCGCTCACTCCATCGTGCGAGGTCCCGGACATCAGTCCGATCGCGAGATGAGCGCCGCCGGCCAGATTAACCCGCACCTTAGCGATCTGGTTCGTCTTCTTCGGCATGGTTGTCATCATCGTCGTGGCGGGTCAGCTTGAATCTCTGGATCGAAGCCAGAATGAGCCGCCATCCGGTCGGAAACTCGAGCGTACCCGTTTCAACGTGCGCCTCCGGATCGATGACCACCTTCTGGCCGCCGTGCCATTGCACCAGTAGCACGCGATGGCCGATCTGGCGTCCGGTCACGCGATCGATCGAGAAGTCGCCGAAAAAGGTGGTGGTTCGAAGATCGGAAAATGCCTCGCGGATTTCCATCGCCTCGAGGCTATTTGCGCTTTCGATCGCCGTCCTGGTCAGAAGTGCCGCCGCGTATGCCTGCGCCGCGGGGTAGTCGCACGTGATCTCCGGAGAATGCGCGCGCATGTCTCGAAGGAATTCTCGCGGCGTCGGTCCGATCTCCGGCCGGAACTGTAGCTGCTCCTCCCACTGACTCGGGCCGACCAGGCCCTCGGCAGCTTCGCCTAAATCGAAGCGAAACCTCCCGACGCCCGCGGCCACGCATCCGAGCACCGGGATGTTCAATGACGATTGGGTCACCGCGCGCATCACCGACACATCGTGCTCGTAGCTGCCAGCGCTGACCAGTGCGTTGACGCGATTTCGGCGCAACGCGGGAAACAATTTGTCCGGCGTCGCCAGCGGGTCGAAGCTTCCGGCGTACTTGACGCGAATTCGCACACCCTTGCGCCGCGCGTATCGTTCCTTCGATTCTCTCTCGAGGCCGCCGGCGATCGCCTCCGCAAAGCCACTCGTCGAGCGAACGATCGCGATGCGTTTGCGCCATAGCTTCAGGCCAGCCACGAGACGCACGAAGCCATTGAAGTAATCGCTGGCCGGACTGAGCACTCCCACGATCAATCGGTGGCGATGCGAGAAGATGTCATCGTCCGCACCGCCGTGATTCACGAACAGCATGCCCGCCTGATTCGCGATCGGCGTGGCGACGCGGGTCAATTGACTGGAATAAGGACCGAACAGGATGTCAGCGCGATTTTCACCACACAGAAACTGATAGATTTCGCCGCATCGTTCAGAGCTGCTCCTATCATCGACGCACAGCAATTCGATGTCGCGATGCTCGCCTCCGATCCGAATTCCGCCGCCGGAGTTGGTGGCTGAAACGAAAAGGCTCAGCGCCGCTTCAGCCTGCCGCCCCATCGGGGCGTATGCGCCGGTCAGCGAGAGCGAGAGGCCGATGCTGACTTTTTCAGCCAAATAGTCTCAGCTGGCGACTTCGGCGAGTCCGCCGCGGATGACCGCGCGGCCTTCCGGGTTGAAAGTCTCGAACGCGAAGACTTTTCGATTGTCGCGTTGGCTATCCGGCCACACCTTGGTGGTGATGATTTGCCCCGGCAGCACTGGCCGCGTGAAGCGTACGCGCAGGCGCTTCAGTTTGACCGGATCGCCGGCGCAGAGGTTGTCGACTATCACCTTCGAGGTGAACGCCATCGTGCATAGTCCATGTACGATGATCCCGGGCAGCCCCGCCATTTTGGCGAAATTCTCGTCAACATGAATAGGATTGAAATCGCCCGAGGCTTCCTTGTAGCGATAGGTCTGATCCTTGTCGACCTGCTGTGCCACCGTGACGATTGGCTCCCCGCGCTGGGGCTCGGCAACCTTCGCCTCGGAGCCGCCTCTGCCGCCGCCGCGAATGAAGGCGTTGAACAGCGTGCGATTCACTCGCTCCCCGGTCTGATTCTTCGCGTCAATCTCGATCACCAGGGTCTCGCCGCTCCCTTTGGTTTCGATCGATGCGACCCTGGCGAGTGCCGTGATTTTGTGGCCGGGCCGAATCGGCAGGATGAACTCCATGTCCTGCTCGCCATGCAGCAAGCGCACTACGTCGACTCTCAAGTCGGGATCGCCCACCACCTCCAGGATCGAAGGCCACAAGGCCACCACTACGTACATCGGGGGTGCCACGATTCCGCCAGCGCACCCACTGTCGAAGAACGCAGGATTGTCGTCATTGTAGGCGCGCGCGTAGTTCTGCATCGCCTCGAGCGTCGCCGCGGTGGTGGTCGGCGCATATTCCTTACCGACGAGGTCCCTATTCAGCGGCATTGAGATGCTCCTTTGTATCGGATCGCGCCGCGCGGGCTAGTTCACTTCGTGCCCGGCGAGGAAAACAGCTTTCAACTCGAGCGTGTTGCTCAGAACGATAATATCGGAGACTGCTCCCGGCTGAAGCCTGCCGCGCTGCGGATGACCGAGCAGCGTTGCGGGATTCGAGGCCCCCATCATCGCGACCTCGCCGATGCCGGCGCCGACCTTTTCAATCATCACACGCGCGCCATCGAGCATAGAAATGATAGCGCCGGCGAGGGTGCCATCAGAGAGACGGGCCGCGCCAGCTGCAACCCGTGCGCGCTCGCGGCCAATCGTCAGCGATGAATCCGCCACGCTGCCGGCGAGTGAAACCTTATCAGTCGTGAGAATCATTCGACGCGCGGTGCGAGCTATATAGATGAGGCGCAGAATTTCGAGAGCGACATGGACGCCGTCGGGGATCACGGCCGGTACGGCAATCTCGTTGGTGAGCGCGGCCGCGATAACGCCGGGATCGCGATGATTTAGCGGGCGCATCGCGTTGAACAGATGGGTGAACATTCGCGCGCCTGCCGCGATCCCTGCCGAGGCTTCTTCAAACGTCGCATTGCTATGCCCAATCGATACCACCAATCCGCGCGAGGTCAGCCGGTGAATCGCGTCGAGTGCGCCGAGCAATTCCGGCGCGAGCGTTACAAGCTTCAGGTATTCGAGCGCCATCACGCGCTCGAATACCTCGCCTCGTGGCTCGAGGTTGAGCTTCGGATGCGCCCCGAGACGCAGCGGCGAGATGAACGGCCCCTCTAGATGCATTCCCAGAATCCGGGCACCCCTGGAATCACCTCGCTGCTGGCGCTCGATCGCATCGCCTATCGCGCGATGAACTTTCTCGATGTGATCGATTGGCGAGGTTACCGCCGTCGGCATCCATGCGGTGGTACCTTCGCGCACGAGTTTCTCTGAAATGTCGATGATCTCGTCCGCAGACGCGCCCATCACATCTATGCCGTGCGAACCATTTACCTGCAGGTCGATGAAGCCGGGCAAAATGTAGTCAGAGGAAACGCTTGACGGTTCGATCGAAGAGATCGTCGCGTCGAAATGGATGTGCCTCGCGACGATGGATCCGTCGGGGAGCGCGATTCGTCCGGAGAGCGTTCGCATCACAATTCCGCCGGATGCGGCTCAGTTCGCGCCGTATCGCTCCGCCAGCAAGCGCGAAAAGCGCGGCAGATAGAGAAGGTCGAAGGTCGCTTCCTTGCCCGGGAACATCGCGACCGCCGCGCCCTTGAGCGCCAGCACATGTTCCCAAGCCTGCTCCAGAGTGAGCGAATCGTCCTGTGCGAGGGTGGCGAAAGTGAGATTGACCAGGAAGCGGAGGCGCCGAATCATCTTATCTTCCAACTCGATCAGGGCTTTGCGCTCGCGATCCTCCATAACGATACTCCCAAAACGCGGTAGGACGAGTCGTGTATATCGCAGTGTATCATGAGGCGCCAGACGGGTTCCGAGGGAACGAGAATCCGGCTTCAATCGCCCACGCTTGTTTCGTCCGATTCGCGATGCCAACCTCGATGTCACAGTGGCGGCACGTCTCAGAAGCAGTTTCATATATCTCGCGAACGCAGTGAATGACTTGAGCGGCGAATGGGCCGTACTTGCGCTCGTGCTCGCCCCGCTCATCTTCGCCGCCTCGCTATGCCTGCTGCCCGACGCGCTGAACCTCCAGCATCGCGTCGCGCACACCTTCGAATCCGGCGACAGCCGTAGCGTCAACGTGATGTTGCATCGAGTCGAGCTACATGAAGCGCAGACTCCGTATCGGCCCCAAACCAACACCACTCCGCCCGCAGACCCTTATCCGGGCTGGATGACGATCAGCCTTCACCTGGTGTTCCTGTTCATATGGTTGATGGTGAGCCTGGTGGTTCTGTGCGGATTGGTTCGCAAGGATTCGCAGGCCCGAGCGCCGACCGCGGCTGGGGAAGCGATCGAGGTCTACAAGCGGGTTATTCAAACGACGCCCGCGTTTTTGTGGATCTCGATTCTGCAGGTTCTGGTGATCGCGACCGCATGCGCGATCTTCATGATTCCGCTGCTGGTGATGCACTTCCTGGTGTTCGGCACGCTCGCGCTCGATCCGTACGTGATGGTCCCGCTCCTGATCCCCGGCTTGCTCGCCGAGTTAGTGCTGTACTTTTGCAAAGTCGCGCTGGTATTCGATGGCATCCACAGTTGGCCCGCATTGCTGCATAGCCGTGAACTCGAACGTGGATGCTTTCTGCGGGTGGCGATACGCATCGTGGTGTTCTTCGCGGTGTGGTCGGGCTTCAACTCGTGGGCCTCGGGCGCGTTCCTGGTAGCCAGCATCCTGCTTGGTCCGGTCGGCGCTGCCACCGGATACGTTTGGAGCGTCGTGTTCGTACTCGATCTGCTTTCGGTCGGGGTGGCCTACTTCACCACTGCGTTCTTCGCCGCTGCGGGCGTGCGGCTGTATCACGATCTGTCGGCGCTGCGGCAAGAACAGCTCGTCGCGGCGAATGCTCCGTTGGCATCGACGGTTCCGCTTCCCGCTGCTGAGGCCTCTGCTTCCTAGGCTTGTTCCGCGAGCCTCGCTATCGATCGCACGACGACCTGAAGCGCCGCGAGCGAAATTGCCGGCGTGGTTTTCACTTCAGAGATGAGACGGGTGGCCTCGGCAAATTCGCGCGGCCGCTCGCTATTGAAATGATCGACGAGGGGCGCGGTTCCTTTGTGATCCTGGAGGTGCTTCGCCAGCTTGATCCTCGCGCGGCCGAGCTCGTTAGCTAGTTCACGCGCGGCGCGTCGCTCCCAATGATCTTCGAATGAAACGTTAGTCAGCGCCGCTTCCAAGGTGGCGAAGTCGATCGCCTCGCACAGCCCGAAGTACGCGTGTGCGGTTTTCTGAATCGCTCCCCCATGCTCGAGGCTCAGTCCGATGATGTTGAGGAGATGATCGGCGAAGGCAAGGCGCGCGAGTCCAAGCGCGAGCTGCTCTTCGTTCACCGTAGCACGCAAGTCCCGGTAGATGCGCTCGAAACGATCGCGCTCGGTCGCGTGCAACATCGATTCGAACTCAGCGCTGAGGTTCTGGAACAGGGGCTGGAACTTTTTGATCGCATCGCCGATTGGGACGTCCGCGCTGCAGTGCCGAAGCGCCCAGTCGCTGGCGCTTCGGGTCGCACGCGCGAGGGCGAGAAACGCCTCGACTTCCGCCTCCGCCGTCATGAGGTAGGCATGGGCGCGTAGGTTTTCCGCGCGCGAATGGAGGTCGAGGACATCTCCGGCGATGATCCACGCGCGGATCGCGTCGGGCGCTTGCACGCCGTTGTCGCGCACCATCGTAAAAATAAAGGTCGATCCCATCACGTCGACCAGCTCGTTCACGAGCCGGGTGGCGATCAGCTCGCGGCGCAGTCGGTGACGAGCGACCTCATCGGAAAAGCGCTCGACGATCGAGGGCGGGAAATATGGTTTCAGAAAACGATCTACAAGATAAGCGTCATCGACCAACGCAGCGCTCTCGAGGCGTTTGGACAAGTTGATTTTGGTGAATGCCGTAACGACAGCAAGCTCGGGACGCATCAGTCCAGGAGCTCGCGAGCGCCGTTCGCTGAGTTCCTCGCGAGTCGGGAGCGAGTCCTCTCCCTGCCGGACCAGCCCGCGTTCCTCGATCGCCTGCATCAGATCGCAAAACGTATTGGCGTCCACGCGCGAACGCCGTTGCTCGAGGCTGAGCGACAGCGCCTGGTCGTGATTGTCGCGCAGCACGCGCTCGGCGATCTCATCGGCGTAGGATGCGAGAACCTCGTTACGCTCGCGCAATGGCAATGCCCCACTCTTCACCCGCGGTTCGAGCATGATCTTTAGATTAACCTCATGATCCGAGGTATCGACGCCGGCGGAGTTGTCGATCGCGTCGGTGTTGATCATTCCGCCGTTTAGCGCGTACTCGATCCGGGCCCGCTGGGTGAAGCCGAGGTTCCCGCCCTCGACGACTATTTTTGCCCGCAGCTCTTTTGCGGTAATCCTGCACGTATCGTTGGTGTGATCGCCGACGTCGGCGTCAGTCTCACCGCTCGCGCGAACGTAGGTGCCGATCCCGCCGTTGTAAAACATTTCGACCGGCGCGCGCAGAATCGCGCGAATCAAACTGTCGCTATCGAGCGCGTCCGCGTCGATGCCGAGCGCGGTGCGGATTTCGGTACCCAACTCGATTCGCTTGAGTCCGCGCTTGAAAACCCCGCCGCCCTTGCTGACCAGCGCCGAGTTGTAGTCGGCCCAGGTGGAGTGCGGAAGCTCGAACAGACGCCGGCGTTCCTCGAAGCTGATCGACGGATCGGGATCCGGATCGATCAGGATGTGGCGATGGTCGAAGGCGGCAATCATTTTCAGATTGTTGGAGTAGAGGAGCCCGTTGCCAAAAACGTCGCCCGACATGTCGCCGATTCCGATCAGCGTCAGCGCCTTGCCACGCGTTGGATCGCGGCCGATCTCACGCAAGTGGCGCTTGGCGGATTCCCACGCACCGCGCGCCGTGATGCCGATCTTCTTGTGGTCGTAGCCGTGCTCGCCGCCGGAGGCGAAGGCGTCGCCGAGCCAGAAGCCACGCGCGATCGCGAGACCATTGGCGACATCCGAAAAACTCGCGGTACCTTTATCGGCCGCGACGACCAGGTACGCGCCGTCGTCGTCCAGCACTTTGATTCCCGCCGGATGCACGACGCCCTGGTCGGTGAGGTTGTCGGTAACCTCGAGCATCGCGTTGATCAGCGTCTGGTAGGCCTCGGTGCCATCGGAAGCGGAGCGTCCGGGGGTGCGCTTCACAACAAAACCCCCCTTGGCGCCGGTCGGGACGATCACTGCATTCTTGACGGTCTGAGTTTTCATGAGGCTCAGAATCTCGGTGCGGAAATCATCGGGACGATCGCTGAAGCGAATACCTCCGCGCGCTACGCGGCCCGCGCGCAGATGGCAGCCCTCCATTCGCGGGCTGTTGACGTGAATTTCATACATTGGCGCGGTGTCGGGCAGCCCCAGAATCCTTGCGCTCTCGAATTTCAGAGTGAGGTAGGGATCCGGTTGCGGGACCGGAAGGAAGTAGTTGGTCCGTACCGTCGCCTCGACCATCGAAAGAACGGCGCGCGCGGTCCGATCGTCCGCGATGTTGTCGACTTCATTCAGCCGTTCGAGATAGCTCGCCTTGAGCTGCTCGCCCGGTTCGATTTTGGAATCGTCACTTTTCGTGGGAGGGGTCTTCAGCGAGGAAGCCGCTTTAGGATCGAGCCGCGCGCAAAACAGTTCGACGAGGAGTCGGGCAAACTCCGGATGGGCCAGAAAGATGCGACGTAGTGCCGGCCGCGCGGGCGCCAAACGCATCTGGAACGCCGCGCTCAGGTACGCGCGCACGAGCGCGACCTCTCGCCAGCGCAGTCCTGCCGTCAAAGTCAGCGCGTTGAGCGGATCGTTCTCGGCGTTCTCGCTACGCACCGCGGCAATCGCATCGGCGAGCATCGCAACACCTGGCATCTTGTCCAGCACGACCCCGGCAGGTCCCTGAACCAGAAATGATTCAACTGTCGCTCTCGCCGGATTGCCGTTGAGCAACGGAGACAACTGATGCGCGTCTTCCGAGAGCACCCGGATGCCGAAGTTTTGAAGTATCGGCATCAGTTCAGACAGAATCGGCGCCTCGCCCAGCGCATACATTCGAAGTTCGCCCGCTTCCGCCGAGGCGCTATCGTGCGGACCGCTGTTTAGCTCGACTTCGAAACCACCGCCGTTGATCAGCCGCTCGATATGCTCGGCATCCGCAGCGGCGCGCTCGACCTCGAAGGCGGCCTTGTATTCGGGAGTGAACGCGAGGCCCCATCGCGCGAGCATTTCGTGGGCGCGCGCGGCGCCGAACTTTTGGCCGAAAAGCTCTCGCAGGCGATCGTCCCAGGTGCGTGCGAGAGCCGCGATTTCAGATTCGATCTTACGCACCAGCGCGGCGGCGGGTGGCTGCGCGTGGAAGCTGAAATGCAGACGCGCGGTGTAGCCCTCGCCGAGCGCGAGATAATAATAGAGCAGCTTGCCGTTGAGACGATTCTGCAGCGCGTTTTGAATGCGCTGGCGCACCTCTGCCGAGAACGCTTCGCGCGGCATCAGCACCAGCGCTACTACCTGCTGCCGGCTCTCGTCGGAAAGGACGCTCAGGCGGACCGAGGCCTCGGCTTTGGTCTCGATCAAAAGCCGGATCTGTTTACGTATCTCATCGACCGAGGCGCGAAAAAGTTCCTCCTTGGGAAAGCTGTTAAAGGCGCTTACGATTTCCTTGTAATCGTGCGAGCCGGCCGTCGAGCCCTCGGCCTTGAGTACCTCATTTAGCTTGGCGCGAAGAATCGGGATGTGCTCGGCCTCTTCGGCGAATGCCTTGGAGGTGAACAGGCCGATGAAGCGGTCGAAGCCACGGAGTTTTCCGCTCGGCGTCTCGCGGCGAATCATGATGCTGTCCATCGCTCGGCGGCGATGCACGTGGGATTCGACGTTGGTCTTGGTGATCGTCAGCGCGGGGCTGTCGAGGAGCAAACCAAGTTCGCTGTCGCTGATTTCGTCGATGGGGCTGGGAGGCGCGAAGCGGGAACCTGGATATTCGCCGAGAATCCCCAAACCCGACTCGAGTTCGACGGCAAGAGCGCGCGCGCCGTTGCGGGCCTCGATGCGGTACTGCCGGTAGCCGAGAAAAACGAACCCGCCGCGCACCAACCAGCGCAGAAATTCGCGCATCTCGACCAGCTCTCGCAAAGCGGCAGTCTCATCGCAGATCTGAAGCGCGCGCCCGGTCATGCGCTCGAAGTTGCCGGCGGCCTGGCGGACCTCATTCAGCACGTGGAGGACCTCGGTCGCGATTTCCTCGGCGCGCTCCGGTGTCGGATTGATCTCGAGCTCCGCATGAGCGAAGGACTCTGCGCGCTCACGCAGGCCCGCGGTCTCCAACGACTCGATATTCCCTGCCTTGTCGCGCGCGGCGCGGAACACCGGATGAAGCATCTCGCGAACCGGGACTCCGCTGGCACGAAAGTATTCCAGCAGGCTGTCGACGATGAATGCGCAATCGGGAGTGATCGTCTCGACCACTGTTACATCGCGATCGCCGTCGCGGGTCACTCGGACCGCGACTTCCTGGGCGCGATGGAGAAAGAATTCCCATCCGCTTTGAGCAATCGCGAGCTGCTGTTCGGCGGACGTTCGCTGGAAGTAGTCGGCGGCGGCTCGGGTGAAAAGGCGCTCGGCAAAAATCGCGAGACGCCGCGCATTCTCGCCGGAAGCACGCGCCGCGATAAGTTGGTTCAGGTCAGACCCCATTGCCACTCCGGTCCTCTGTATCCGCTGATCTGCACCAAATAAACTAGGTCGAGGGGCGATCGTTTGAAATGCCTGAAATTGAAGTGAGTGCGATGACCTTCGGGCCGTATGCGGTCGCGCGTCTGGACGGGCTTACGGTAATGGTGCCGAATGCGGCGCCTGGGGATCGGCTCGCGATCAATGTCACTTCGCGCCGACGTGATTTTGCCCTCGCCAGCATCGAACGAATTGTCGCACCGGGCCCGGAACGGCGCGTTCCTCCGTGCTCCTTTCTTCCGCGATGTGGAGGATGCGACTGGCAGCATATCAACTATCCTGCGCAGCTACGTGCGAAGTCCGAACTGATCGCTGCCGGACTGCGGCGCGCCAACATAGATGTCAGCGCGAAGAATCTCATCGAGCCTGCGCCCGAGGAATTCTATTATCGCTCGCGTATCAGGCTGAAGGTTGGGCGCGACGGCAAACTCGGATTTTACCGGCTTGGAAGCAACGAGCTGGTGGAGATCGATCGGTGCATCGTCGCCTCGCCGTCACTACGAATGCCGAACAATCTGGTAGCGGCGCTGGGGCGCAATCTCGACGAGATAGAAGTTGTTGAAAGTGGCAGTCGCGAAGTCCTCGCGATGATGATGCGAAAGCCCCCGTCATCAGCGGAAGTTGATCGCGCGCGCCAGATTCTCGAAGGCGACGCGGCGATCCAGGGAATCATTTTGAAGAGCGGTCGTGAGCGTGAGGTGATTGGCGATCCTGCGATCACCATCAACGTCGAGAGCGGATTGGATCTGACCGTCGATGCCGATCTCTTCAGCCAGGTGAATCATGCGCAAAATCGCAAACTGGTTGCCGCTGTGATGGAGATGGCGGCGATTGAGGAGGGCAACCGAGTACTCGATGTGTTTTGCGGTGCGGGAAATCTGAGCCTCCCGGCGGCGCGTCGCAGTGCGATCGTCAACGGCATCGATGCGGATGAACTCGCGATCGCCGCGGCGACCAAAAATGCTCAGCGGCTCGGGTTCGCCGAAGCCCGCTTCATTTCGGGCAAGGCGGTCGAGGCTGTGAATTTTCTGGTTCGCGCGAAGTACCGGCCGGAGGTCGTAATCCTCGATCCGCCACGCACTGGCGCCGCCGATCTGATGGAACCGATCATCAGAATGCATCCGCGCTCGATCATCTATGTCTCATGCGACATCGCGACGCTGGCGCGCGATTTGCGCGCCCTGATCGACGCGGGCTATCGCGCGCAACGAGTTCGTGCGTTTGATTTCTTTCCGAATACGCATCACACGGAGATCGCCGCGCACCTCCTATTGACTTAGGTTGCGGCGCGTTCTTAATCTAAGTGCTGGTCGCTCCCGGACCTTCCCGCCAGAGGGTAAAATCAAAAGCGATGCCCAAACAGGAAAAGGAAAAGCTCACCCGTCCGAAGATCACGATAATTCCTGGCCGGGGAGTGGCGCAGACCATAAACTATCTGCTCGAAGATCGCGATGACCTCGAATGGATCATCGCGGTCGGCCGCACCAAGAACGGCGAACTGTTCTTCTACGATACCGGCGGCGACATCGTCGAGGATCTCGGCACCTTGGAATACCTGAAGGCCCGCATCGTACGCGCGCACTTCGGCGACGAATACGAATAAGTCTACAGCTGCTTTCTGCCTTTTCCGTCCGCGCTAGATGCCATCGTCTGCGAATTCCTCTTGCGGCGGACTCGCATAGATCGTTCCGTCCTTGATTTCGAGCGGCACTCGATAAAGGAATTTTCCGCACGCGCTCGCCGGCCCCGCGATGCACTCGCCATTGCCCGGCTCGTAGTATGCGTTGTGGGTCTGGCACATCAGGTAGCGTCCCTCTTCGGCGAAGAATTGATTGTCGACCCAGTCCATCGGCATCGGCACATGGCGGCATCGATTGACGTAGGCATGAAACTCGCCGTGGAAGTTGATCGCAAAGCATTCTTCGTCGGCGCCCCGAATCGGCAGCAGGAACTTCATCGATTCGCCGGGCTTGAGCTCGGTGACGCGGGCAACTCTGAAGCGCGCGGCAGAATGCGCCTTGCCACGGTGCGATCGGGTACCGGTCAGCGCCGCACGGCGATGTTTCTCAGACATCCAGTTTTCTCTGCCGAATGGACTCGGGTTGCCGGAGTTTTACAAAGCTCGTAGCATCTGTAAACGCAGGACGCCCCCAACGTTTACAATGGATAAGCCGCGGATTCGCCCAGTCGAAGCCTTTCCGATTGAACAACAGGATCAAACCTACATCTGTCTGCGCGATCCGACCGGCCTCGCACCCGAGCCGATTCTGCTCGGGATGGGCGCATACTTCATCATCACGCTGTTCGACGGGCGCAACGAGGCGAGCGATATCCAGGGCGCATTCGCCAAGCGCTTTGGCGAGTATCTTCCGGTCGACAAGTTGAACGATCTCATCGCGACGCTCGATAAAGCCTATTTTCTCGATTCGTCGAAGTTCGCCGATCGCGTGCGGCACGTGCGCGAGGAGTTCCAATCGAGTCCGGAGCGTCCTGCCGTTCACGCGGGCGCTTGCTATGCGAAGGAGCCGGCCCCTCTCAAGAGAGAAATCGAAGGTTTCTTCGCTGGGCCAGAAGGCCCCGGTACGACCGAGCCGCAGCGTCGCGAGGGCGCACTTGCTGGACTCATCGCACCGCATATCGATCCGCGCCGAGGTTCCGCCGCATATGCCTATGCCTATGGGCATCTGAAAGCTTATGAGGCGCCGGAGCTGGTGATCGTCCTCGGCACTTCGCACTACGGATCGGGCCCTGAGCTGTTCAGCGCGACCAAGAAAAATTACGCGACCCCGTTCGGCGCGGTGAAGACCGACACGGATTTCGTCGAGCGGCTATCGACGCACTATCGCGGTGATCTCTTCGCCGATGAGTTGCTCCATCGCAATGAGCATTCGATTGAGTTTCAGGCGCTCTTCCTGAAGTGGGCGCTCGGCAATCGTGATTTCACGGTAGTGCCGATCCTGGTCAGCTCCTTTCACGAGATGATTCTCAACGGCACCATGCCGGGCAATGATCCGCGCGTCGCATCATTCGTCGAGGCCGTCAGAGAGGCGCTCGCGAGCGAGAAGCGCCGCACGCTGATTGTCGCGGGCGTTGACTTCGCCCACATCGGACGCAAATTTGGCGACGCATTCACCGCCGATGAAGCCGTGGCCGAGCGCGTCAAGGGCGAGGACATGCGGCTCATCGAATTCATCAAGCGAGGCGACCCTGAGGGCTTCTTCGGCGACATATTAAAGGATCGCGATGCGCGCCGGATTTGCGGCCTCTCCCCGATGTACACTCAGCTCGAGCTTCTCCAGGGCCACTCCGCGAGCCTGCTCAAGTACGGCATCGCGATGGAACCCGACACCGGCTCTGCGGTCTCCTTCGCCAGCCTCGCGATCAGCTAGTTTCGCCTTTCCCA
>JBGPMZ010000004.1:0-16948 GCA_041487255.1 Binataceae bacterium (SeqCode)
TGACGCATCCAGTCTTTCCACTGCGAAGGCTCGAGGTTGTCGATCTGAAGTTCGACCCCGTTGCCCTCGGGATCCCGGTAGTAGAAGGACGTGGTCAGGCCGTGATTGACTGACACAAACGGCGTAATTCCGGCGCCCTTCAAACGCTCGTAAGTGGCCACCAGATCGCCGAGCGTCTCGTAGGTGAACGAAAGATGATCGATGCCTGCGCTGTGCTTCGGCCGCTCAACCATTCCGGGAATGGTGGCAATCGCGATGCGGTGATGCTCATCGTCATAAGTCATGAACGCGATGAAATCATTCTGATTCATGATCTCTGCGCTCAGCACGGTCTTGTACCATTCGACCATTTCCTTGAAGTGACAGGTTCGCAGCACTGCATGTGAGAGCTTCTTCGGGGAAATCGACCGGGTGCCACCATTCGCGACGTTGGACTCGCTGCTCATTAGGAGACCCTCCTGTCTAAAATCATTTTCATTGTAGTCAAACCGTGAGCGAAGTCACTTGAGAAGTGGTGCCCTGCCTTCGGGCCAGCCTGGCACCTCGGGTTCGAGCGGAACCTTCACGGTGTTAAGCCAGCACGCCATCATTCGCCAGAACCCTGCGGCGATCAGCAACTCGACTCGTTCGGCTTCCGAGAACGCAGCTGTGAGGACTGACTGAGTTTTAGCCGAGACTTCTGTACCATCCATCAGTTCGTCAGCCATTCTGATGACCGCACGATCGACCTCGCTATAGGCCTTGCAGCTGTCAGGATCGCGAACGCCGAGGATCTCTTCATCGCTCATCTTCAGTGCGCGAGAGACTCGGACATGGTTGCAGAACTCGTATTGCGAACCCGCTCTCCAGCCGATTCTCAGAATGACGAGTTCGCGGGTTCGCGCGCTCAGCGTGTTGCGCGTCATCAGCGTGAGCAGAAGACTCGCGACCGCACCGGCTGCGGCTGGGCTGTGCATAATGGGACGAAATCCGTCGATGCCCGCTACGAACTGATCGATGCCATGTTCCTTCGCGATTCGGAGACCTTCTTCTTTCGGTATCAGCGATATCATTTGAGATCTCTCCTGACCGACAGACCTTCGAAGCGGTTGCGGCGTCTGCAACCGGTTACCAACCTTCATCAATGCGTTCGAAGGTTTGACATTCTCGGGTCGCTCGCGTTAACGAAGTTCAATCTGTGAATCGGTCATCCACAAACTGAATCGGGACTCTTCTACCA
Organism: Binataceae bacterium (SeqCode); assembly: GCA_041487255.1. Lineage (GTDB taxonomy): Bacteria > Desulfobacterota > Binatia > Binatales > Binataceae > DATGKG01. The sequence continues at coordinate 1,220 of JBGPMZ010000004.1, forward strand.
TGGGACGGTTGGACGGCAAAATCGCGCTGATAACAGGGACTGGAGGCGCGCAGGGACGCGCGGCCGCGCTGCTGTTCGCGCAGGAGGGCGCCAAGGTCGTCGGCTGCGATGTCAACGACAGCGCTGCGGCCGAGACACTCAAGATGGTGCGAGACGCGGGCGGGGAGATGGCCTCGATGGCGCCAGTCGATCTCTCAATCGAAGCCAGCGCTTCTCGATGGATTGAGGAAGGCGCGGCCGTGTTCGGTGGTATCGATGTTCTCTACAACAACGCTTCAGCTCCGCGGTTCGGGCTTTTGGACTCGATGCCGGTAGAAGACTGGCATTTCACGATGCGCAACGAGCTCGACATCGTCTATTTCGTGACTCGTGCCGCCTGGCCATATCTGGTGGCCAGAGGCGGTGGATCGATTATCAGCACTGCCTCGATAGCCGCCGTGCGCGGGTGCGTCGCGCCGCAAAGCGCGCACGGAGCAGCTAAAGCCGCGGTCACTTCACTAATGACTTCGCTGGTAATTGAGGGCGCGCCTCACAAGATTCGCGCAAATACCATCTCGCCCGGACCGATCGAACATCCGCTCACCCAAGCTGCCCTGGCAGACCCCACCCATCCGATGAGCAAGCTGGTTGCCAAGATCCCGATGGGGCGTATGGGTCAGCCGCGTGAGGTGGCGCTCCTCGCGCTCTTCCTCGCATCCGATGAATCGTCCTTCATCACGGGCGCCAACATCGTGATCGACGGCGGCCTGACCACCTGGGTCTGAAATTGCCAGTCTAATGAGTTTGCGACTGACCTGCGGCTCGTTTGTGTTGGAGACATAACACTTTCCGCTCGCGGTAAAAGCAATCGGCCAGTATTTTGAAGGCGGCCAAATCGTGGCGGAGAGGGGGGGATTCGAACCCCCGAAACCCTTTCGAGTTTACACGCGTTCCAGGCGTGCGCCTTAAACCGGGCTCGGCCACCTCTCCGCTTCGAGGCATTCCAACTTACACTTTGCTCCCGAATGATTCATCACCTCGGCCGCCGCGCGTTTGACCTGGTTTCGTTGCGTGGTGTATGCGTTCGCCAAGCCTCGTGATGATGAAGCGCACCAATTTCGCGGCGATGCTCGCAATCGCGATTCTCCTGCTTGGCAGCACGATGCCGGCGCGCGCGCAGCTCCCCGCCGATCAGATGACCACGCTCACGCTGCCCGATCCGAAACCGAACTGGGTGTACATAATGGATCTGCAGTTTCCGGTGAACATGCTGCAGAAAATCTGGATAATCGACGGCGATTCGCGCAAGCTGCTCGGCACTCTCTTTGGCGGCTACGAGAGCAATTTCGAAATCTCCCCCGACCATCGGGAGATGTACATGGTCGATACTTACTATTCACGCGGATGGCACGGAGATCGCACCGACGCGGTTTCCATTTTCGATGCGCATACTACCAACCTCATCGGGGAGGTTGTGATTCCGCCCAAGCGCCTGCTTATCGTACCCAAGCGCAATAGCACCTCGATCACCCCCGACGGCCATTTTCTGCTCGTCGCGAATATGACGCCGGCCACTTCGGTTAGTGTGGTCGATCTGAAGGCGCGCAAGTTCCTCGGCGAAATTGAAACGCCCGGATGCGCGCAGGCGACCGCAACCGCCAACCGGCAATTTTTCTCGATGTGCGCGGACGGCTCCATGCTTACGGTTCAGTTCGACGATTCGGGCAAACAGACCGCCAAGCAGCAGAGCAAGCCGCTGTTCGATCCCAACAGCGACCCGATGTTCGATCAGCCGGCGGTAGTGGGCGACAAAGCCTATTTCACTTCGTATCACGGCAAAGTGCTGCCGGTTGATTTCTCCGGGCCTGAAGCCGCAGCCCAGCCGTCGTGGTCGATGCTCGATGCCGCCGACACGGCGCAAAAGTGGCGTCCTGGCGGATGGCAGACCGTGTCGTATCAGGCGAAGAGCGGACTACTATATTCGCTGATGCATCAGGGCGGCGAGTGGACGCATAAACAGTTCGGCGCCGAGGTGTGGGTTTTCAACGCGCAGACTCATCGGCGCGTCCAACGGATCAAGCTAAAGACGCCCGGCTATTCGATCATGGTGAGCAACGCCGAAAAGCCGATACTGTTCGACATGTCATTGCTTCCCTCCAAGCTGGAAACTTACTCAGCATCGGACGGCAAGTATCTCGGCGAGTATGCGGACATCGGCACTCCGTTCCTGTTGTACGGTCCGTAGAATGAAGCGGGCGCCAAGGCACATCGCATGGACAAATTTGTAGAATCGCTGACCCGCTCGATTGCGCAACGAACCTCGCGGCGAAGTTTCCTCGCGCGGCTGGGCAAGGTGATCCTCGGCGCCGCGGCGATTCCCTTGCTGCCGGTCGATCGTGTCGCGCGCAACGCGAATGCCGCCGCTGAAGCGAAGCCCGCGAAGAAAAACGTCAACGACGATTTGACCTGTGACTACTGGAAGTACTGCGCCATCGATGGATTCCTATGCACCTGCTGCGGCGGCGATTCGCATGATTGTCCTCCCGGCGCGACGCCCTCACCGACGTCGTGGGTGGGGACCTGCCACAATCCGGGCGACAACCGCGACTATATAGTCAGCTATCGCGATTGTTGCGGAAAGGGCGCCTGCGGAAAGTGCCTCTGCGGCAACACCGAAGGAGAGATGCCGATATATCGCGCGCAACTCGACAGCGATCTCATTTGGTGTTTCGGCGCGCCAACCATGGTGTATCACTGCTCCACTTCCGAGATTGTCGGTTTGAAGTGAATATCGGCGCGAGTGACATTCGATTCGCTATTGGAGTGCACTGAATAATTGAGGTTTGTCCGCCTCCTACTGCTCGCGACATATTTATTTGCGATGCCCCTGCCGGCGCGCGCGCAATCCGCGAGCAATCTCTATCTGCTGAATTGTTGGGGATGTCACGGCTCGCATGGCGAGGGCATCAAGGGCACCGCGCCTCCTCTGCTCGGCCTCGGCGATTTTCTCAAAGCCCAAGGAGGTCGCGCTTACATCATCGAGGTTCCCGGCGTGTCGCTCTCGGCGCTGACCGACGCGCAGATCGCAACCGTGATGGACTGGGTGCTGGCGAACATGAGCAAAGATCACCTCCCGCAGGATTTCACGCCATATACCGGGGATGAGGTGCATCGCTACCGCGCTATCCGCCTCACCGAACTCTCGAAGACGCGCCGCGCGCTGCTCGAACAACTCGTCGCGATGAAAGTGCGGGGCTCGGCCGAATAATGTTTGCAGATGAGCGAACGTGCGGTTCAGCCATGCAGCGGTGGTTTGACAACCAGAGAATCTCTTTGATACCGGAATCAATGGTGTTGTCGCTCGCGAGGAATACTCCGGCGGCACTAACGGAGGCCGACGATGGGATCAGTGCATATCAAGGACGAGGCGCGAATCGGGTCCGAGGCCAAGCTCAGACTGGAGCCGTCAGTTTATCTGCAGAAGCTCTACAAGAGCGGCACTCCCGACTTGGCCTGGATGAACAACATGGGCGAGTGGGGCGTGCGCGCAAAGCCCGGTAACCTCGGCCTTCGTCTGAAAGATATCGAGATTGGAACCTACGGCGTCATTCCCGATCACGGCAGTGAGCATCGCTCTATGGCGCCCCGCGGCGCGGTAATTCCCGAGGGTCTGCCCTCGCTCGGATTCACCCTCAACGAGAAGGCTGAGGTGTGGGCCGAGAACGCCGCCGAACTTTATGAGGAAGCGGTCGCGCGCCAATGGAGTTCCGCTCGCGACATTCCATGGTCGGAGCTGAAGCCTTTGCCGGACGATCTCGAGCGCGCGATGTGCCAGCTATGTACCTTCCTTACCGAGGTCGAGTTCATCGCGGCTGACGCGCCGACGCGCTGGATGAGCCACATGAATCACGACTTCTTTGAGGTCAAGCTGTTCCTCGCGACCCAAGCGATGGATGAGGCGCGCCACATGGACGTCTTCCGCAAGCGCGCGCTTGCGAACGGCGGCGGCCTCGGCACCGCGAGTGCGCTGAGCGAGATTTCGCTGAAGCGGATCTTTGATGCTCCGAGCTTCTCAGCTCAGACCGCCCGGCTGCATCTCCTGGGTGAAGGGTTTGTCCTGACTCTCTTCCGCCAAGGCGAGTTCATTGCCCCGAGCCGCGTTGACCAGGAAATCTTCCGCCGCTGCATGCAGGATGAATCTCGCCACGTCGGTTATGGCACGATGCATCTGCGCGCGCAGCTCAAGGCGAATCCGGCGGTCGCGGAGGAAATCCACCAACAGCTCGACGACGCCGAACGCATATTGCTCGAGACATTCAGTGTGCCCGAGTCGGTCGAGCCGATGGCTATCCTGATGGGCGGGGGGGTGAAGAATTTCGACAAGGGTATGGAACTACAGGGGCAGTTGTGGCGGCGTATCGTCCACGAATACCTGCAGCGTTGCGATTCGGCGGGACTCGATCGGCGTCCGCGATGCCTCCTGCCGACCGACTTCTCCAAGTTGTTCGAGGCTCCACAGGATTCCGCAGTTGCCTAGAGATGCCGTCTTTTCCTGAACCCGCATGGTTTCTCGCCCTCGGTCGCCTGATGGAGACCGAGGGCGCGCTTTTCCAACGGCTCGGATACGCCGAAACACGCTTCGTCGTGCGCGTCATGCCTGACGAATCGAATAATGGTGGCGATACACTGGTTGGAGTCGCGATCGATGGATATCGGATGCTCGAGGCGGCACTGGTCGACGATCTCGATTCCTTCGATGCCGACTTTGTCATTTGCGGGAAGCGTACGGTGTGGGATCGGATGCTGAGCGAGATCGCTGAATCGGGACGGCCATCGCTGCGGCACACCTTGAGTTCGCTTGCGTTGGTTGGCGAAGAGATGTGGCTCGAATCGACCGATCAGCTCCGCGAGGACAAATTCTACCGCTTCAATCAGACCCTGCAGGAACTCCTCAATCTCGCCGCGCAACTGCCCGCGTCAGCACGCTAAGGCGACTTGGGGCCGAGCCGCAGCGTAGTCCGGGACAATCTAAAGGAGTCGCTCACGCCATGCTTCACACGCCGATCTGTGACTACTTCGGAATCAAGTATCCGATCGTGCTCGCCGGGATGGGCAGCGTGGCGATGCACAAGCTCGCAGCCGCGGTTTCCAACGCTGGCGGTCTCGGGGTCATCGGCGCCGCGGGACTCTCGCCCGAGCAAATGCGCGATGAGATCCGCAAGACTCGCGCGCTGACCGACAAGCCATTCGCGGTCGATCTACTTGCCCCGATTCCCGACATGATGCGCCCGCACATGCCGGTGCTGATCGAGGAGAAAGTCAAAATCTTCGTCGCGGGTCTCGCGGTGCCGACCGAGTTCGTGCAAACGATGAAGGATCACGGCATGAAGATCGTGGTGATGTGCGGCAAGGTACATCACGGCGAGAAGGCGCAGGCCGCCGGCGCTGACGTGGTGGTGGCGCAAGGGACCGAGGCGGGCGGTCACACCGGTGAGATCGGTCTGATGTCGCTCCTCCCCCAGATGATCAACGCAGTCCGGTTGCCGGTTCTGGCGGCTGGCGGCATCGCGCACGGAAGCCAGGTCGCAGCCGCGCTGACGCTCGGCGCGCAAGGCGTGATCGTCGGCACGCGATTCATCGCGACTCCCGAGGCGCAGGCCGCGCAGGAGTATCGCGAATCGATCGTCAAGGCGCGCGAGGATTCCACCATGCGCACGCGCTGCTACACCGGCAAGCCGTGCCGCGTGATTCGCACCTCCTACGCCGCCGAATGGGAGAAGGATCCTTCAAAGATCAAACCGTTTCCGCAGCAGGCGATGATCTCGCGCCAAAATGGCGTGATGAACTTTGCCGGCTTCGGTGGTGCGCATGCCGATCCCGACCGCACTTTCATGCCGACTGGACAAGGCGCCGGGCTGATTGAGGATATCCGTCCCGCCGCGGAAGTGTTCGCCGATCTGATTCGCGAGGCGGAAGCGACGCTCAGGCGTTCGCAGGTTCTGCTGGCAGAAACCTCGCGCGAGCCGCTCTCGGCGGCGCATCCGCGCTGAGCTCGCGGAGCACCGGAAGCTGCCTTGACTACCCGAGATCGCGTACTTACTGTTTGAAGATAGAAATAGATGTAGTGGAGATTGGGAGAAGATCCGATGGCAAATGACAAAGTCCTCCACGTTACTGATTCAAACTTCGAAAGCGAGGTTCTCAAATCCGACAAGCCGGTCCTGATCGATTTCTGGGCGCCTTGGTGTGGGCCCTGCAAGGCCATCGCCCCCTCGATCGATGAGCTTGCCAATGAGTACGACGGCAAAGTCAAATTCGTGAAAATCAACGTCGACGACAATCCGCAAACGCCGGCACGATATGGCGTCCGCGGCATCCCCAACCTGCTCATCATCAAGGGTGGACAGGTGAAAGATCAGATCGTCGGCGCGGTGCCGAAGGCGCATCTCAAGCGCGCGGTCGATGGCGCCCTAGCGTAAGCGATCTACCTATGGCGTAAGCGACCTACTTGCTCGGAGAAGCCTGAGGCGAGGCCACCGGTTCGGTGAGCCTCGTTTCTTTTTCTATCCAGCTGCGAATGATCTCGGCGCGCTTGGTTTCGTAGGCCTGCTTCACATCGTCGGGAATGAACCGCACCAGCTCCTGATTGTAGAGCAGCAGCCGAGGCGCGAGGCGCGAGGCGCGCAGGATCTGCGCCTCCGACGGCAACACGACCGCCATCAGCGTCACGATGAAGCCCGCGCCGATAGCCGTCACCGTGGCCCCGAGCGCTGCGCCCACCAGCCGATCGGCCCAGCTCAGATGGACCACATGCAGCATCCTCATCAGCATTGCGCCGACGATCTCGATTACAAAGAACAGCGCCGCGAAGAGCACTATATAGCCGATCAGGCTCGCTTCGGTTGGGCTGATGCCGAACTGCTGCTCGATGAGCCGTCCCGCGCCAGGATAATAAATCGAGGCGAAATAAATTCCGCCGAGCAGCGCGACCACCGAAGTGAGCATCCTGATCGCCCCGCGCGAAAGTCCATAGATGGCGCCGACCGACAGTGCGATGACGATTGCGAAATCGAGCCCGTTCATCACATTCAGAAGTTCCCGAGAGAAAGCTATCGGATCACGAAACTCTGATCGAACGCGAGGTTCGATCACCATAGCCGATGTGTATTAATAGGAGGCATGCCCGCACGCGTCTTTATCGAAGAGCTTTCGAAACACGCCGGCGAGGAAGTCACTCTTTCGGGATGGCTCAACAACCGGCGTTCCAGCGGCAAAATTCATTTTCTCCAGTTGCGCGACGGTACCGGCATCTGCCAATGCGTCGCGACCCTCAATGACCTCGGAGCCGAGGCGTTCGCTGCCGCGGACCATTTGAGCCAGGAGACGTCACTGCAGGTGACCGGCATCGTGCGCGAGGACAAGCGCGCACCCGGCGGGTATGAGCTGACGGCGAAAGGGTTCAACGTCATCGGCCCGTCCAGCGACTATCCGATCACGCCCAAGGAACACGGCGTCGCGTTCCTGCACGATCTGCGGCATTTGTGGATTCGCTCCTCGAAGCAGAATGCGATCCTGCGGGTGCGCAGCGAGGTCGAGCAGGCCTGCCGCGATTTTTTCTACGATCGCGGCTTCGTGCTCTTCGACGCGCCGGTGTTCACGCCGACCTCATGCGAAGGCACCACCAATCTTTTCGAGGTGGACTACTTCGGCGAGCGCAAAGCCTACCTCACCCAGAGCGGGCAACTCTATGCAGAAGCCGGTGCGCTCGCGCTCGGCAAGGTCTACTGCTTCGGTCCGACTTTTCGCGCCGAGAAATCCAAGACCCGGCGGCATCTCACCGAGTTCTGGATGGTCGAGCCGGAAGCCGCGTATTTCGATCTCGACGACGACATGCGATTGGCTGAGGACTTCGTGTCCTACATCGTCGGCCGCGTGCTGGAGCGGCGCAAAGAAGAACTGAAGCGCCTGGAGCGCGACACGAAAATGCTCGAGGCGTCGGCCTCCACCCCATATCCGCGCATCAGCTACGACGAGGCGATCGAGAGGCTCAAGGCGAAGGGAATGGAAGTGAAGTGGGGCGATGATTTTGGTGGTGACGAGGAGACTGCACTCTCGTCTGAATTCGATAGGCCGGTGATGGTGCATCGCTATCCGACCGCGTGCAAAGCTTTCTACATGAAGCAGGACCCCACGCGTCCCGAGGTCGCGCTATGCGTCGACATGCTCGCGCCCGAAGGCCACGGTGAGATCATCGGGGGCGGCCAGCGCGAGGACGACTACGAAACCCTGAAGAACAAAATCCTCGCGCAGAGTCTTCCGCTGGAGCCGTTCAATTGGTACCTCGATTTGCGCCGCTATGGCTCGGTGCCGCACGCCGGCTTCGGGATGGGTATAGAGAGATGCGTCGGATGGATCACCGGCACGCACCACATCCGCGAGGTCATTCCGTTCCCCCGCATGATGGAACGTCTCGAACCCTAGCCTTTCAGACGGCGCGCGGACACAATCACGCGCATGAAGCTCGAAATTTGCATCGACGTTGACGACGTGGATCGCGCGGTCGAGTTCTATGGGCGCGGTCTCGGCCTTGAAATCCAGAAACGTGAGAAGGAATGGGCGAAGGCCATGCTCGGCGAGCAGGTTTTCTGGATCATGAAGATCGCAACCGGCCCGAGCGGCGCAATCTCGCGCGACTACCAGCGTCATTGGACGCCGATCCATCTGGATTTCCACGTGGACCATTTCGACGCCGTGGTGAAACGCGCGCTCGGAGCGGGCGGAAAACTCGATCGCGAGATCCAGCGCAATCCGGACGGCGGCGGAATGGCGAATTTGTCGGACCCCTCGGGCAACGGGATCGATTTGGTGCAAGCCGCAAAGAAGTGAAGCACCTAGTGTTGTCCGTCTCGTTCGGTTGATTCAGGTGAGGGGTCCGATCGGGTAAAAAAGGACACCGCCTAAGTCTCGTTCGCCGGACAATTCCGGGCGCATCTCAGGATATTGGTAGCCTTTGGTGCAAGTGTCGTGAAAGTCGCGATCGCCAATTTCTCCGAACCGTATCCGGTATCACTCGATTTTGGCGAGTACTGGCGAAGCTACGAGAAGCCGCCCTGTCCTCCGAGGCTGTCGCTGATGGAGCAACAGCATGACTGGGGATTTCACATCCTGGCGATCGCAGCATATATGCTGGACCGAGGTCTGGCGGACGAGGCCGAATTCTGGGACTACCGAAATGATCGATTCGACACCTATCATCCGGTCGGCGTGCACAGGATTTCCTTCTTTAACGAGGATGACCTGAAATGCTATTTGAACCGGTTCGGTTGCCCTGATCTGTTTATTAATTACGGGCAAGTCGGCCACCCGATCCTTGAATATCTTTGTGGCAAGGCGTTTCGGGTTCAGGTGCCCTGTTTCCGAACCGGCAAATACCTGAAGGGCAATTTCGATGCTGAGTGTTATCTGGTGGACCGAGAAGATTTCCTCGATTCGCGCTCGATGCTTTACATTCCCGTCGTCCACACCGCCAAGGTCTTTCCCATCGCATGCGATAGACAGCGGGATTTCCTCTACCTGGCAAGCGCTTATCCAGCGAAGCGGCACGATCTACTATTGAGTGCGGTCAAGGGAAGTGGACTTACCGGTCACTTGCATCCGGTTGACCATTCCGCGTTTGATCTCACTGACATGATGATTACCACCAGCAACTGGTATGAAAGAGATGTTGTCGAACTAATGAGGACTTCCCGAATAGCAGTGTATGCGGGAGATAAAACCTCAAATCCTGCCGCGATGTGGGAGTGCGTGGCGGCTGGCCTGCCAATCGTTGTCAACGAGAATATCCAGGGCGGCCGGCACCTTGTGGTATCTGGAATTACTGGAGAATTCGCGCCCGAGGGAGGATTCAGGAGAGTAATGGAGGACGTTCTTGCGCAGCGTCATTCGTACCGGCCGAGCGAATACTTCCGATCGCATTGGGATACCATTGAAATACTCGCTCGGTATGTCGCTTTCTTTCAAACGATGGGACTCACCCTGTAGCGAATGTTCCTGATAGGAGGACCCGCATTCAGCGGCACGATGCGGTTGGCACGGAGCGAAAATGTCACCCGGAAAGCCGACGCGAATCAGATGACACTCCTGTGGATTCAGTAGCCATCATGTTTGACGGTCGTTCGAGCCGCGCCGCTGCCATCGCCACAATCTGGTCTAACCAGACTGACGTCGATTGCAGGGCCTGCTTCCAGATCGGGTCGTCGGTCTGCGGAAGTTTTTCAGGTGACTCGTTCTCGATCCGATCGCGCAATTTCTGAAGAATCTCTATCTTGAAGAACCCGCTCGCGGCACAGCCCGCTAGTGCTTCGCCGGATGACGTGGCGATTCTGGATTCCGACAGCAATAGCCATAGCGCTGGTATCCGGCCGACCAAAGCATCGGCGAGCTGTTTGGGCCTTCGATCGTGAATAGATTCCCAGATTATGTGACGCAGATCGGTCGCCGCTATCGCCGCGCTAAAAACGACATCCGAATTGGTCGGCGGCCTGAGTTCGCCGCGCAGGTCCTCCCCCCATAGCACCACACCGTGACGGCGCAGCAGGTAATATTCCTCGACCGGGCGCAGCGCATGATACCAGCGCGAACTGGCGCGCCACATCTGAGGAGTGAGCACGGTCGGATGACGCAGGCGCAAATACGTGGTCGGTATGCGGCTGGAGGAATTCGCGGCCGTATAGGTCGATCGGATGGCGCGATGGACTTCGAGGAGCTCGTTCACACCTAGGCCGCCGCGCACGATGAGGTAAATGCGGTAGTCGAAGCCGGTTCCAGGGACTCCTCCGATAATCGCGCTGAGCAGCAACTTCGAGTTCTCGCGGCAAAGCTCGTTAATCGCTACCGAACAAGACGCGACGGCGCGGCTGAGGTTTGCGGGCGCCAACGACTCGGCTACGGGCAGAAAATCCGAATCTAACCCGCGAGTAGCGGCTGAACATCGTGCAATCGAGTCGAGCTCGCAAATCGCCAGAGCGAAAACGGACTCAAGCTCGTCAGGTCGCGCAATCCGAAGGCGGCCTTTTGCGGTAACGCTCTCCGCCACCGACATAACCTGTCGTCGAAGATCTGCGCCGGGCTCATCGAGCGAACCTCTCAGCGAGCGAAACTCATGATCGACACGCGTCATTCGGCGATACAACGATCGTGTAGAATGGAGATCGAAGCGGCGCTCGAACAGTTCCTGGCAGATGTATCCGTATTCGTACATCGCCCTGCAAGGCGCGGCGGTGAGCTCCGCCGGCGTCGCCGGGGCGGATTGGTGGCCGAACAGACGAATCCATCGCGAATCACCAAAGGAAATTGCTCCGAGACGTCGCTGCAGTTCCATTTCCGCAGGCCCGACCAGATGAAAATCGAGGATTTTCATCCATCGCTTCCGCGGTCGCAGCACATCGGCGAGACGATCGCAGAGCCCGAAATACTCAGTTGCTGTCAATCGCAGAGTCTGTGCGCGCAAGTCCAGATCGCTACTGCCAAAGCAATGATCCCCGCGGGGCCGCCTGAGCTCGAGCAGACGAATCTCGGGTAGCCGGCGTAGTCGCACTACCAGCCAGAGCAACAGAGCGCCATAGGAAGCTCCGTAAATCCATCGGAGGGGCCAGTACCGAGAGCTCCGCATCACGATTCGCTGAAGACGCCCTGCGTTCATTTTGAGAACGAGCATTTGGTCTGCGTTTTCGAACAGCCCACGATTATTCGATCTTCCAACATTACTACCAGATTTCTTTCAACGAGTTTCTCCCATTCGCAGTGTACAAACCTGCATGCGGGGGCTCCCAGCGTCATCCAGGGGTAGGTGCCGATCGACAGCTTCGAACTTCTTCCGGCCACATACAGCCGGTTGCTGGGCATCTCACCTTGATGCCGCGCAGCGAGGACTAATTTTCTGATCGACAGCCTTTGTGTTCATATACGCGCGTCTGTTATTAGCCACTCGGGAACAATACTCGCGCGGCTCAAAAGTTTCGGTGGACGTGATGAAGGTTGTGATAATAGGCGCAAAGGGCCTGCCGCAGGTCAGCGGCGGCGGCGGAGTAGAGCGAGGCGTGCACGAGGTTGCACGCCGGCTGGTATCGGCCGGACACGAAGTCATCGTATACGAGCGCGGGCGCTCTTTTGGCACCAGGCGCGAGGACGGTATCGTCGTGCGATCGACACCCTATCTCAATCGAAAGAACCTTGCCGGGTGGTCGCATGTTTTAGTTAGTGTGGCGGATAGCCTTGTGCAATATCGTCGGGTAACAGCATACCACCTCCATGGCGCCTCCAACGGCTTCTTTTGCTTAGCGGTGCGCTTACTTACGGGCGCGAGAGTCATTTTCCATCTGCACGGCGCTGAATGGCGCGCGGAAAAGTGGAGCCGCCTGATGGCTGCGGTGATGCGGGTTAATTTCGTTGTCGGAGCGCTCGCGGCGCATGAGGTCGCATCGGTCTGCGCGCGATGCCTCCGAGCATTAGAATCGTTTCCGTTTCTTCGCCGCAAGATGTGGCTAATGCCCAACGGTATTCCTGCGCGAGACCGCGGGCGGTCCGCCAACGCAACGCGACTGGCCAACGGGATTGCCGATTCGGAGCCTCCATTCCTACTCTATGTGGGCAGACTGGTTCCTCAAAAACGGATTGACCTATTGATCCGAGCCTTCAGGCAAATTGATTCGAACATACGCTTGCTGATCGTCGGTCCGGGCTCCTATTCCGATCGCTATGTCACGTTGCTCAAGGAGCTTGCTGCTGACGACCCCAGAATAGCCTTTTCAGACCAGGTCGACTTCGCGACCCTGGGCGAACTATACCGTGGGAGCCTGGCGCTGGTCCTGCCCTCCGATGTCGAAGGCTGCGCGAACGTGTTGCTGGAAGCAATTGCTTACGAATGCTGCATCGTTACCAGTGACATCTCGGAGAATCAGGCAGTGGTTGATGATGCGGCCGCGCTGTTTAAAGCCGGCGATTTGGACTCGCTCGTAGCCGCGCTAAGGACGGTCGTGATGGACGGTTCCGAAAACGCTCGCTTGAGAAGGGCCGCGCGCTCGCGAAGCCAAAAGCTACCCGATTGGGACGCGGTAACTCGAGACTTTGTCCGCCTCTATACGAATTCTTCCCGCCCAGGCGCTGCCTGGACCTCTCCACCTCATCATCTCAGCGAAGGACAGCAGGTTCGGCCAGCAAGCCTTCCCAGAGAGTGACCAGACGATCAATTTGCAACTTCAGCGAAAATTTCCGCTCCGCGACCCGGCGAGCTGCCTTACCCATACGGGCCGCCAATTGAGGATCTGCGAGCAATCGTTCGAGCGCATCCGCCAGAGCCGTCGCGTGGCCCGGGGGTACAAGTAAGCCGGTGACTCCGTGCTCAACAAGCTCCTCTATCCCCCCCACCTGGGTGGCGACAGCAGGTACCTCGCACGCCGCGGCCTCAATCAAACTCACCGGCATCCCTTCACTATCGCTCGACAACACTGCTATCGATGCGCGGCGCCACCACGCCAATACCTCCTTTTGAACCACGTCGCCGGTCCATTCAAAGTACCGGCCCAAGCCCAGCTGCACACAATGGGCTTCGAGATCTTTGCGACAAGGACCATCGCCAACCATGACACAACGGAAATCAACGTTCCGTTGGCGCAGAATCGCGCAGGCATCCAGGAGAAGATCGAGATTCTTCACCGGTGCGTGTCGCGCGACGCACACGATCTGCGGCGGTCTCCCGGGCTCTGATTGCGTGCCGGAATTATGCGACACTCTATCGATCGGGCGAAAAAGGTCGGAGTCGACGCCATTGGGAATCACATGAACGCGCCGGCGTGGAACTTTGAAGCTCATCGCGATCTGCCGTGCGCCGGCATCAGAAACGGTAATCACCGCGGCCGCAGCCGCCGCTCGCGCCTCAAAATCGTCAGGCGGCCGATAGTAGATATCGTAACCGTGCGCCGTGAAAGTAAACGGAACGCCGAGTTGGGCAGCAAGACTGCGCGCGGCGGAAGCGGGACCGGTGGCAAAGTGGGCGTGCAAGAGCTGTGGCCTAAACTCGGTCAGTCTTGCCGGAAAGTCCGCTGGATCATAGAACGCAAGATTGTCGAGTCCGAGCCGCGCAATGACTTCGTGGCGCAGCGGTTCAACGGGAATTTGCAGCGACACGATGCGAACCTCAATGCCGCGCCGTATTAACTCGCTTAGTTCCGCGACGATAAACGTCTGGGTCAGCAGTGGAAAACACTTCACGACATATGCAATGCGCCCTAGTGACATCCGAAGACCGTTCCATCTGCCCGCACGTTACCCACGCGCCGACAAAATTAGTATAGCTGGACGCGGAGGCGTGGGATGATTTCGGCCGACACCATCGACAAGAGCAATATCGAACGCGACCTGCTCGCCAGAGCCGCGGTGGTCAGCAGTCCCCCGTACTACTATCAGGTTCATCTCAACAAGCTATGCAATCAGAAGTGCATCATGTGCATGCCCGATGGAAGGCATCCGCACGATGAGATGCCGCTCGACCAGTTCTTCAAATTTTTCGAGCAGATAAAACCTTATGCCGAGCATTTGACCCTACTCGGCGGCGAGCCCTTGCTGTATCGGTGGATCGACACGGTCCTTGAACATCTATCCAGGAGCCCCATCGCGGTCACCCTGATAACCAACGCCACGGCCCTGACCGATACGGTAGCCAAGCGCCTGACATCGCTTCACGAGCTTGACCTCAGATGTTCTGTCAATGCCGCTAGCCGCTCGACTTATTTCAAGATCCACGGCACCAATCACTTCGATCGAGTGGCGTCGCAAGTGAAGCACTTTGCGGATCTCTCCCGCCATAAGCCCAATATCCACCTGATTTTGCATTTCGTGGTGATGCGGGAGAATCTTTGCGACGTCCTCGATTTCGTCGACTTCGCAAAGGACTATCATCCGCACCGCGTCGAGTTTCATCCGGTGCGACACGTATCGAAGTGGGAGGTCTCTAACGATACGGGCTGGCAGTTTCAAGGATCGGAGCAGTCGTGCGAATCCTTCAAGGATGAGTACAACGATGCTATGACACGGGCGAAATTGAAATGCGAAGCGGCGGGTCTGGCCTACGAGGTTCTGTTACTTAAGTAAGCCCATGGAGCAACCGAAAACATACTTCTGCAATGAGCCGTGGATCGGGGTTCTTAGTGTGACCACCGATCGGAGCGTAATATTCTGCCCCTGCTACCTCAAAATGAAGATCGGAAGCCTGGACAAAAACACTATCGCGGAACTGTGGAATTCCGAGTCACTGCTGGAATTGAGAACTTCGTTCGCGAAAGGTGAATTGCCGGCGCCTTGTAAGGCACAACTCTGTCCAGTGGTGGTCGGCACCGAGAATCATCAAATGGGCTGAGCGCTTCGCTGCTCCCCTTTTATCGGCGGTGATCGGGAAAGTGTGTAATCGGGTCGAACCAGCCGCCGACTTTGCGCCCGGCATCTTCGTATAATCAGCGCCTGGTTGAATTGTCGGTCCAATCACCGGACTACGATTCCCCCTACGATGTGATTGCGCCCAGCTAGCGGCTTCCGTCGGGGTCGGCCAACATGATATACTGGCGGAAACGATTGACCATTCGAATGAACGTTTAGCCGAGTTCGGAACATTTTGCCTGTACCTAACGACGCAGCTCCGCTTGGCATCGCGCTGCTGGGATTGATCCTCGGGATGCGGCACGCGACCGATCCCGACCA
>JBGPMZ010000005.1:0-16784 GCA_041487255.1 Binataceae bacterium (SeqCode)
CGCCTTCATGCGCCACGACACCGAACTTGCAGACCAGGTCCGCGAGCGCGACGACGAAGTCGATGGGCTGAATCGCCAGGTTTACCGCGAGCTGCTTAGCTACATGGCGGAGGATCCGCGCCTGATCGCGCGCGCGACGCGGATTTTGTTCATCTCGAAATACCTGGAGCGCATCGCCGACCATGCCGAGAATATCGCCGAGATGGTGACCTTCATGGTGAAGGGCAAGATGATCAAGCACATGGACAAAAAAGAGCGAACTCACGAGTAATCAACATGGCAATGGCTGAAGCTGTACAAGCACAACCAAATCGTGGTCCTCGCCAGAAGGTCCTCATCATCGAGGATGACGCGGATATTCGCGAATTGATCAAGTTCAACCTCGAGCAGGAGGGCTATGCGGTGGAGGAAGCGGCGACCGGCGCCGAGGGCCTCGATCGCATCAAACGCCGCCAGCCCGACTTGATCCTGTTGGACCTGATGCTGCCGGGGATGCCGGGCCTGGAAATTTGCCGCGTGCTGCGGAGCACCAAGGAGACCGCGACCCTGCCGATTCTTATCGTCACCGCCAAGGGCACCGAAGTTGACAAGGTGCTGGGGCTGGAAATGGGCGCGGATGACTACGTAGTCAAACCTTTCAGCCCGCGCGAGTTGATTGCTCGGGTCAAGGCGGTACTGCGGCGCGCCCATCCAGATGTCGCGGCGCCGAAGTCAGGCATTTTGGAGCGCGGCCGCCTCAAGATGGATTTCGATACCTATCAGGTATTCGTCGACGGCAAACGGCACGAGCTGGCGTTGCGCGAATTCGAGTTGCTGCGCTTCTTCGTCGAGCATCCGCTGCGCGTCTACTCGCGCGAGCAGTTGCTCGATTTGGTATGGGGCCGCGACACCTTTGTCGAGCAGCGTACTGTCGATGTACACGTGCGACGGCTGCGCCAACACATCGAGAAGGACGACGCAAATCCCGAGTTGATCCTTACCGTGCGCAGCGTCGGGTATCGCTTCAACCCAGAGGCGCTTGACTAGATCGGTTCTCTTGCGGATGTCCGCCGCAATCGCGGCCGGATTTTTGCCTCCCGCACTGGCGCTCATCATCATGATGGCGACCGGCACGTTCTCCCCGGGTTGGAGTCTCGTTTCTATCCTGGTCGGCGCGATTTTCGGGAGCGTGTCAGCTTGGGTGATTTCCAACTCGATCGTCGGACGTGCCGAGCGTATCGAGGCGCTCGCCGCCGCACTCCGCGAGCATCGCCAGCCTCTCCACGTCATTCCTGACGATGGCGATGTTATGGGGCGCGCGGAGCGCAGCCTCCTGCAAGCAACCGACACCGTGATTGCGGAGATCGGCGCATTGACCGAGCAGCGCGATGAACTTGACGCGATCCTGCGCAGCATGACCGAGGCGGTCGTGGTCACCGGCGCGCGCGGCGAGGTCATCCTGCTCAACGGTCAAGCGCGCAAGACTTTCGCCCTCAGCGCGGACGCCAACTATCAGGGACGCGATTTCATCGAGCTTTGCCGCGATCCGCGATTGCAGGAGTTCGTCGCGAGTTCCACTGCCGCGGTTGATGGGAAAATAACCGCCGCCGAGGTGCGCATCCAGAATCCCTTCTCGCGATATCTGGCGGTCAGTGCGGCGCCGGTGAAGCGCCGGAGCACAGCCGGGATCGCGTGGTTATTCGTGTTCCACGATATTACGCAACTCAAAACCTATGAGACGATGCGCGCCGACTTCATCGCCAACCTCACCCATGAGATTCGCACGCCGCTGTCGGCTCTGTATGGATACGCGGAGACACTCGAGCATGGCGTGGAGGATCCTGAAACCGAGAAGCGATTTCTGGGGATCATCGAACGACAGGCGAAGCGGCTCTCGAGACTGGTCGACGATTTGCTCTCGCTGTCTAACCTTGAGCGCGGGCTCTCGCCGCTAAAGCTCGAAGAGGCTGCGCCCCGAGCGATCCTTGAAGATGCGGCCGAACTCATGCGCGAACGGGCCGAGCGTGGCGGCATCAAGCTCGAAATCGAGAGTCCTGCCGAGACGCCGCTCATTCGCGCTGATCGCGACAAGATGCATCAGGTGTTCCTGAATCTCATTGACAATGCGATCAAATATACGCCACGCGGTGGCAGCGTAACGCTGCAAGCTCGGCCAGGAGGTGACGGCGGTCGGCTCGTCGAGATGCGAGTTTCGGACACCGGAGAGGGGATTCCTGCGTCTGACCTTCCGCGTCTAACCGAGCGTTTCTATCGGGTGGACCGCGCGCGTTCGCGGGAACTAGGGGGCACAGGGCTTGGGTTGGCGATCGTTAAGCACATCGTCCAACTTCATCAAGGAAACTTGAGTATCGAAAGCCGAGTAGGCGAGGGCACCACGGTGATCGTTTCGGTTCCGGTCGCTCCAGCCTGAGCGTCACTTCACTAGAGAAGTGCTCTTCTCATGACATGTCGCTGTGAAACGACCATCCGAGTAACACAAATTTAGCCTATTGCGATCAGTTGGCTTGACCCAAGCATTCCTCTGACGCAGACTCCGCGCATAACAGATAGTGAGCGCAGCTGATACTGGTGGTGGAAGGATCTCGCCAATGACTGCTGCCACCGTCCGGCGCCTTTCTCTTCATCGTTCAATTCAGAGGGGAAAATTGCGCGTCCGCAGAGTATCGGTCTTTCCGTAGAGTCTCCCGCTTCTCACGGGATGGCGGACGCATAGCGTGTAACAGGCTCCTTCGAAGAGGCGTGGCCGCTTCCTGCCTGTCGGATTCCTCATGTCTTGCAGCGTCGACGAGGGAACCTAGTGAAAATTGCCCATCAACTAATGAACAGGCTCGGTGAGCGGACCGCCACCATCGGGGTGCTCGGAATGGGCTATGCAGGTTTGCCGCTCGCTTGCCGATTCGCCGAAGCTGGATTTAGGACAATCGGCCTCGACACTGATGTATCGAAGATCCACGAACTCGCCGGCGGGAGAAGCTATATCGGGCACATCGCCAACGAACAAATCGAGCGCTCGGTCGCGAGTGGGCGTTTATTCCCAAGTGCCGACATGGCGCGGATTGCGGACTGCGACGTCGCGATCATCTGTGTACCGACGCCGTTGGGAGAGGGCGCGGTTCCCAACCTTGAATATGTTACCGCGACCGCCAGGACGATCCGCGAACAGATTCATCAGGGGATGCTCATCGTGCTCGAAAGCACGAGCTACCCGGGCACGACCGAGGAAGTGGTGCTGCCCGTGTTCGCCGGCTGCGGACTCGAACTGGGCGAGGACTTCTTCATGGCGTATTCGCCAGAACGCGAGGACCCAGGCAATCCGAACTTCCGGACCCAGACCATACCCAAAATCGTCGGTGGGGTTACCCCGGTCTGCCTTCAGGTCGCGTGCAAAGCGTACGGCCTGGTGGTGGACACGGTGGTGCCGGTGTCGTCGGCGCGGGTGGCGGAGTCTGCCAAGTTGCTGGAGAACATCTATCGATGCGTGAACATCGCGATGGTCAATGAACTCAAGTTGCTTTTCGCGCGAATGGACATCGACGCATGGGAAGTAATCAACGCCGCCGCGACCAAGCCGTTCGGGTTCACCCCGTTTTACCCTGGCCCGGGTCTGGGCGGGCATTGTATCCCTATCGATCCGGTCTATCTCACCTGGAAGGCGCGCCAGTACGACTTCGCCACCCGTTTCATTCAGCTGGCGGGCGAGATAAACGCCTCGATGCCTGCGCATGTGGTTGAGCAACTCGCGCAAGGACTCAGGCGCAAGCGCAAGGTACTCAATGGCGCGGGGATTCTGATCCTGGGCGTTGCTTACAAGCGCGACGTCGAAGATGTCCGCGAGTCACCTGCCCTGAGCATCATCCGATTGCTCGAGCAGGAGCTGGCCACGGTTAGCTATCACGACCCGCATGTTCCGATCCTTCGTTCACGCCATCTGGAAAGTGAGATGCGCAGCATCGAACTCGACCGCGACGCCATCGACCGCGCCGACGCGGTCGTCATCGTCACCGACCATAGCGATGTCGACTACGCTTTCGTCTTGCGCCACGCGCAGTTGATAATCGACACGCGCAACGCGACTGGCCCATTCCGCAAGGAAGGCGACCCGGTCCTGCTCGCCTGATCCGGCCACGGAACCCTCCCGCCTATGAGCGATGCGAGCCAGACGCGTCAACATGGTGGCGATGAACGCCTCGCATATTACTGGCGGGTGGCGCAGCAATGGTGGCGGACTATTCTGGTGTGCACCTTGGGTGGCCCGGTTATCACCGCGCTGGTTTCGGCGACGCTGATGCCGCGGTCGTTTTGCGCCGAAGCCGCCATCAAGCCTCTCTCGACCCAGACCAACCTCACCGAAATAGCGGTGTTCCAGCGCCTCTCCAGCGCGCTGGGACAGACCATCGCGGACCAGGCGAAGGAGTATGTTTCGATCCTGCAGAGCTTCACCTTTGCCAAGTGGGTGGTGAATCATAACCCAGCGGTGTACTCGATGTTGTTCTCCGCCGCCGAGGCAGCGCGATTGCGATCACATCCCGGAGCCGAAGCCGAATGGCAAGCCTACGAGCGAATCTCGCGCAACCTGACATCGTACTACGACAACACCGCGGGGCTGTTGAGAATGCGTTACGTCGCGGGCGACCGCGCGACCGCCGGGAAAATGCTGACCATCCTGGTCGATGATCTGATTGCCGACGTCCGCGACCGCGAGATCGCGAGCTACTCGGCGCAAATAAAATCGCTTCAGGAGCACGCAAATCATACCTCGGATGAATTGTTGCGCGCGGACCTCTACGAGATCATCGCCAAGCGAATGGAGCAGCTCACAACCGCGGAGGCGTCGGCATTGACGACCTTTCGTATTATCGAAGCGCCCTACGTACCGCGTGATCCCTACCAGCCGCGTCCACTTCTCTACGCAGCGGTAACTGCCGCCGTAATGCCTATCATCCTGTTCGTGCTCATAGTGCTGTTCGAACGTTCGCGCGACTTCATCCGTGAGCAATCGACGGAGCTGATGCCGTTGTCCAACGGGCTAGATCGGACGGAGTCCGCGCTTAACGCGCGGACCAGTTCGCAGTCGGTCGAGTCTCATGAAGTTTGATTCGGCGGAATCGACGGTCGCGCCATACGCAATGATTGCCGGAGCGACGATGCTGATCGCATGCGCGATGCCGGTCCTGATCAAGGCCGGGGGGGCGCAGAGCGCGTACGTCCCCATCGATGAGCGCTGGTCGGACTACGCGATGGGAGTGGTATGGGCCGCGCTCATCGCAGGCACCGTCGCGTTTTGGCCGGTGCGCCCGTCGATGAAAGTTCCCCTGCTATGGGCGTGGCTATTCCGGGCCTTCGTAACGTTGGTGGTCGCGCTGCCGTTTTTCCATCACTACTCCACGCTGGATTCGTACTCGTATTTTGCCGGGCGCACGAACCCGCCCGATCTGCATGAACTGGGCTTCGGATATGGAACCCAAAACATCAGCGCGCTGGTATGGATGGTGAGCTGTGTCATCCCGGATTCATTTCACGCCATGAACCTCACCTTCGCTTTGCTAAGTCTGCTCGGAGTGTATTGGTTTTGGATGGCGAGCGAGGCGTTCCTCGGACGTTCCCGACTGTCGATTTTCTACCTCCTTACGCTCGAACCTTCGCTCACGTTCTGGACCGCGAGCCTGGGTAAAGAGCCGGTAGTGACGTTCGCGTTGGGACTCTACGCGTATGCAATCGTGATGTGGTGGCGCACCCGGTATGGCCCTTATCTGCTATTGGCGATGGCGGGAGTTCTGATCGCGAGCCTCATTCGCGCCTGGTTAGCCAGCATCATGATTGGTCCTCTAATAGTGCTGGTATACGCGCGCCAGCGTGGAATCCTGGCCCGCGTCGTTACCACCGTGGTGGTCGCGGCGGCGGTGACTGCTGCGCTGCCGTTCATCCTGCAGTCGTTTTATTTGCAGGCGGCGCAGGACTTCACCGAGCAAATCGCCACCATGTCAGGGCTCTTCCACGTGGGCGCATCCGCTGGTGAGGCGTTCGTCCTCGATGGACCAGCCGACCTCGCGAGGAATGCTCCGTTCGGGATGTTCAGCGCGCTGTTTCGTCCCTTGCCGGGCGATGTCATGAACGGGTTCGGGCTACTCGCCAGCGTTGAAAACGTAGTCCTCCTCGGGTTGTTTGCACGCGCGGTCGGTCGCAGCCGACTGGGCGATTTCAAAGATCCTCTGGTGGCATGGGCGCTAGGGGCAGTCCTCATATGGGCGCTGATCTATGCGTTCGTCTCAAGCCAGAACTTCGGCACCTCGGTGCGGTATCGCACTCAGATTCTGCCGACTTTTTTAGGACTGCTGCTCTATCTCGGTCGCAACCGCCAGCGTGGGCTTATGGCGACTGAGTCCATCCCCTAATGTCCAGGTTGAGCCTTCCGCTTTTATTGGGCATGGGCTTTTCGTTTGCGCTGACGCCGATTTCGCGTCGCCTCGCATTGCGGATCGGCGCCATCGACAAGCCCGGCGAGCGCCGTATCCACGCGGTTGCGACTCCCCGCTTTGGCGGCCCCGCAATTCTGATCGCGCTGGTCCTCGCGCTGCTCCTGGCGTCGCTTCTCGATCCTGGGACCGGCGCGATGCTCCGGTCTGAGTGGCAGCGGTTTGGGCTCCTCGGGATCGGCGCCCTAATAGTGACGCTGGTCGGCGCGGTTGACGATATCCACCCGCTCAGTCCCATCACCAAGTTGCTGGTGGAGCTCGCGGCCGCCTCGATCGCAACGTACGGTGGCTACCGCATCGATTCGATCGGGTTCGTTCACGTTGGCCTGTGGTCGCTCCCGTTGAGTGTGTTTTTCATCGTCGCGGCGGTGAATGCGGTCAACCTGGTCGATGGGCTCGACGGTCTCGCAGTCGGGCTGTGCCTGATCATCGGTTCGACGCTGCTCCTTATGTCTCTTTCGGCCGGTCGGTTCGGAGCGCCCATGCTGCTGGCCGCACTATGTGGGGTGCTGCTGGGATTTCTTCCATACAACTTCCGTCCGGCGCGGATTTTCCTCGGCGACTCGGGCGCGCTGCTGCTTGGCTTCATGGTCGGCGTCGGTGCAATTTCAGTCTCGCAGCAGATGACCCGCCCGGCCGCGGCGATGGCGCCGTTTTTGGCTCTCGGACTCCCGCTCGCAGAACTGACACTGACCACGGCCCGGCGCATCCTGTACGTGGTGCGGGTGGTCGGACCCGAGGGCGAGGCTGGTCCCTACCGGTTCACTCTGGTCGGGCGCCCGGCGCTGTTCTCCGCCGATCGCGATCACATCCATCACCGCCTGCTAACCCGGGGCCTCAGTCATCGCGGCGCTGTGCTCCTGCTCTATGGCGCGAGTGCGACAATCAGTGCCGCCGCCTTGATGATGGCGACCCGCGAGGGCACTGCTTGCGCTCCGATACTGGCAGCGATCCTGGTTGGTTCCGTCGTGGGCGTGCGATACCTCGGCTATCGGGAGCTGATGCCGCTTCACCGCGGCTGGTTACTACCGCTATTCGAATCGCGCGCGATGAGTCGCAAGTCGTTTCACGTCACCCTGGATGCGATCGCCATCGTCTCGAGCTGCGCGCTCGCGCTCCTGATCGAAGAGGAAGCGGGCAGCGCGGCGCGCAAGGTCCTGTTGTTCTCGCTGCCGGCGATTGCGATTGCGCAGATCGCAGGGTTCGCAGCCGGCGGCTTGTATCGACGCTCGTGGCGTCGCGCGGGAATCGACGATGTGCTCGCCGCGACGAAAGCTCTCGCGCTCGCAGTCGCGGCGGAGGCGATGGTGGCGATGCTGGTTCCCTCTTTGGTCATCGGTCTGCGAGTAGTCATTATGGACGCCTATTTGCTCGCGACGATGGTGCTTGGAGCGCGGCTCTCATTTCAGGTGCTCGAGCATCTGTTCCATCGCGAACGAGCCGAACCCGCAATGTCCCGCTATGCTGCGCGCGAGGTGGTACGGCTGGACGCTGACCCTCGGGCACCAGAATCCGATCGCGCACCGGAACCGGCGGCGCCGCGGCGCTCGGCCATTGTTGTTCCGATCCGCAGCGCGAGCGTTCCGCGCTGACAAAATATCCACGTAGCTTATCTGACCGCAGATTCCTCGCGCCCCCGCCGCATCATCGAAGGAAGCGTGGGCGACGGTCCGACGCGGGTGTTGCGGCTGGTCAGCCGTTTGATCGTCGGCGGCCCGGCGCACAACGTATGCCTCCTGACCGCGAACCTCGAACCGCGCAAATTCACCAGTTGGCTCGCCTGCGGGCGGGGTGGGAATGACGAGCGCACCAACGTTGATCTCGCGCGTCAGATGGGTATCGAGCCGATCTGCATCGACGCGCTGCGGCGCCGGCCCGGCCTTCAGGACTTGCGCGCCTTGATAGCGATTCAGCGTTTGCTGCTCGACCTTCGTCCGCACCTGCTTCATACCCATACCGCGAAGGCCGGCGGCCTCGGGCGTATCGCGAGCCTCATCACTGGACTGAGCAGGGGATGGCGCCCGCGACTGGTCCATACTTTTCATGGCCACGTGTTCGATGGTTATTTCGGACCGTGCGTGAGTCGCGCGATCGTGATGGCTGAGCGCCAGCTCGCGCGCGTAAGCGACGCAATCGTCGTGGTGGGCGACAGTGTCAAGCGCGACCTCACCGAGAAATATCGGATCGCGCCGCCCCAAAAGGTCTACGTAATTCCGCTCGGGTTTGAATTCGCATGGACCAGTCGCATCGAGGCCAGCCGCGGATGGCTGCGCGCGAGGTTTCAAATTCCTCGCGAGTGCGTCGTTATCGGAAGCGTTGGCCGGCTTACCGAGGTGAAGAATCTTCCGATGATGCTGGATGGTTTCCGCAGGTTCCTGCGCGGTAGGACTCGCGAGGCGCGGCTGGTCCTGTTTGGCGACGGGGCGCTTCGCGGCGCACTCGAAGAGCAGGCGCAACTCATGGGGATTGCATCGCGAGTCCTGTTCGCGGGATGGGAAATGGATCGCGCACGCATCTACAGCGACCTTGATATCGTCTCCCTCACCTCGCTGAATGAGGGCACGCCGGTGGCGCTGATCGAAGCGATGGCGGCGGGGATCCCAGTCGTTGCCACCGACGTCGGGGGCGTTCGCGACGTCGTCATCGACGGGATCGACGGCGAACTAACCAGGTCGGGCGATGCGGAAGGCTTCGCGGCGGCTCTAGCACGTGTCGCCTCGCGCGAGGGTGGCCTCAGCGAGTCCCGCCGCGGCGCAGTACGGCAAGCTTTCTCTGTACAGCGACTGGTGCGCGATACGGCGAATCTCTACGACCAGGTGCTGGAGCGCTGACCGCGCATGTGCGGGATTTGTGGAGTCGTCGGCGCTGCGGCGGACTATCCCATCGAGGCTGCCTCGATCGTGCGGATGCGCGACACGATGGTGCATCGCGGGCCTGATGATTGCGGCGTCTACGTTGGCGAGGGCGTCGGGCTGGGTCATCGCCGGCTTTCGATCATCGACCTGAGTCTGGAGGGACGCCAGCCGCTTGCCAATGAAGATGGGTCGATTCGGATCGTCTTCAACGGAGAGATCTACAACCAGCTCGAACTGCGCCGCGAGCTCATCGACGCGGGACATCGATTCCGCTCTCTCACCGACACCGAAGTAATCGTCCATCTCTACGAAGAGCTCGGCGCGCGATGCCTTTCGCGGCTGCGCGGGATGTTTGCCCTCGCCATTTGGGACGCCCGCGATCGTTCGCTGTTGCTCGCACGCGATCGGATAGGCAAGAAGCCGCTCTATTATTCGGTTGACGGGCGCCGGCTGGCATTCGCCTCGGAGTGCAAGGCGCTGCTCGCGGGGGGCATCACGCGCGAGCCTGATCTTGATTCGATAGATCAGTACCTCACCTATGGCTACATACCCGGCGCACGCTCCGGTTACCGCGCGATTCGCAAACTGCCCCCGGCACACTATCTCGTCTACCGGGACGGCAAGGTTGCGCTGACCCGCTACTGGCGGCTCAGCTTTCTGCCGAAAATCAGACTCGACGAGCGCGAGGCCGCCGACGAGTTGATGCGCCGGCTGCGCGAGGCCGTCAAGCTGCGGATGGTTGCGGACGTGCCGCTTGGCGCCTTCCTAAGCGGCGGTCTCGACTCGAGCGCCGTGGTTGCGATGATGAGCGAGCTTGGCGCGCCACCGGTGAAGACATTTTCCATCGGGTTTCACCAGCCGGACTATGACGAGACGCGATGGGCGCGAATGGTCGCCGAGCGATTTGGTACCGAGCATCGGGAGTTCATCGTTGAGCCCGAGCACGGCGCGCAATTGCTCAGCACGCTGGCCTGGCATTACGACGAGCCGTACGCGGACTCTTCGGCGATCGCGACCTACTACCTTTCCCGGATGACGCGCGAGCACGTCACGGTCGTGCTCAACGGGGACGGCGGCGACGAGAACTTCGCCGGCTACCGGCGCCATAGCGTCAGCGCACTCGCCGACCGTCTCGCGCCGATTCCGCGTCCGATCCGCAAACTGATAGGTTTAGCCGCGAGCCATTGCTACGGCGTGGTGGGCCGCAATCGCAGGATTGCCGACCGCCTACGCATGTTGGGCGAGGTGATGGGCGACGACCGGCGCGCTGGATACGGGCGAATGCTGGCGTGGTTCGGCGAGGCCGAGAAAGCCGGGATGTGCAGTCCCGAATTTGCGCAATCCGTGGCAGGTCACTCGGCGACGGCCGTCCTCTTCGCTGCCTATGAAGAGGCGGACGCCGACAATGCGCTTGACGAGACGTTGAGCGCCGACGTGAGCCTCTATCTTCCGGAAGATTGCCTGGTGAAGGTTGATCGCGCTTCGATGGCGGCGTCGCTGGAGGCGCGTTCGCCGCTGCTCGATCACGAGTTGATGGAATTCTCGGCGCGGCTCCCGGCGCACTTCAAGCTAAATCTCTTCGATCGCAAGCGAATCTTCAAAAAAGCGCTTCGTGGCATTCTCCCCGACGCCATCCTGAGCCGGCGCAAAATGGGCTTTGGAGTTCCGCTCGAACACTGGTTCCGCACCACCGCATGGATCGATGTCCTCCACGATCTTTTACTCAGCCGCCGAGCGGTCGAGCGCGGATACTTTGTTCCGGGTGCCGTGTCGCGACTTATCGACGAGCACGTATCGGGAGCACGCGATCGGCATCACCAGCTTTGGATGTTGCTGATGCTGGAGATGTGGCATCGCACCTTCATCGACACCGCACCCCATGAGTCTGACGACTATTCACTTCATTCGATGAGAAGCGCACCGCAGGAGATTTAGTCGCTCGTCTGGTTCCCTCTTCCCGAAGTGAAAGGAGGTTAGGAGGCTAGGTCGATGCGCGCAAACCCGCCAGGCAGCCTGAGCTTTCGAGGACCGCATCGAGCGCGCTCCGGTCGTCCATCGCCCGGTACTTTTCGCGCAATGCAGCCAGCGACCTGGCGTGATACTTCTGCGGCTTCTGGGTCCAGGTACGGCCGCTCAGCTCGACGCTGAACTCTTCGGCGCCGCTTGCGAGGGCCGCGGCGTTAGCCACCGTCCACGGCATGAACAGTCGCCCGACCTGGCGTTCCAGCAGCGGCATCAGGGTCGGAGCGAGATGCGACCACGGCTCGAAGTCGCCTTCAGTTCGGGGCCACAGCATTCGATGGATCCATGCGAGCAGGTTCGGCGCGTCGGCATCGATCAGCGCACCCGGCGTCGGATCGGTCCAGGCGTTGTAGAGTTGCCCCCACATTGCGAAGTCGGCGAAGGCCGGACGATTGCCAAACAGGTAGGCGCGGGTGGCGAAATGAGGCTCGAGGATCGCCAAAGCGTCGCGAAAGGAA
The DNA here is from genome assembly GCA_041487255.1 of Binataceae bacterium (SeqCode). Taxonomy (GTDB): domain Bacteria; phylum Desulfobacterota; class Binatia; order Binatales; family Binataceae; genus DATGKG01. Next base: position 11,809 of record JBGPMZ010000005.1, read on the forward strand.
TCCTCGATTTGCGGTGCGGTCTGCGGATTGGAGCCGACGAAGGAAACGCGATTGACCATCCGCTCGCGAACCGCCGCTACGTTCTTGACGAACTGCGCCTCGTCGGCGGTCGGCATCATGGAGCGCGCGATTCGCCCCGCGCACGAGAGCTGATCGACCTCGCGCGCCCAGCGATAGTGGAACATCCACTTGTTGCCCCATTCGTCGCCGAACTCTTCCAGCAACATCGAAACAAACTTTGTGACCGGTTCGGCCGGATGAATCGAAGGTTCCCGATGGAGCGCCTCGACGCGCTCGATGATCGGGGTGGAATCCTGAACACCTTCGTTGTTGGGGGTCACCAGCAGCGGAACGAGCGGAAGTTTTGCGTATTTCTGATACTCGCCGTCGGCGTCTCGATTGCGCGGAATCCATCGATGCGGAATTCCTTTGTAGCGGAAGTACGAACGGACCTTCACGGAGTACGGTGAGATTTCGACGCCGTGTATGTGGTATTCGCCGGTCATGGTTTCATCCCTCGGGGGCGAGTATCGCACAGAGGCGACGAGACCTCACCCCTAACTACTACTCCGCATGCAGCGATTTCATTCCTGAGCCTGCATCTGAGTGGGTGGGGTGGCGGACCTAACGGCAGATACTCTCGCGCGCGATGGCGCGTCCCGTCCCGTCGGGGGTGGGGCTAACGCAGCGTTGTTCTCGCAGATACTGCGCGGCAGCGGATGGGCGCTGGCCGGCAGATGCGCGGTAGTGATCGCATTGATCGCCATGAATGCATTGCTGACGCGGATCCTGGGACCCGAGAACGTCGGAGCATTTTTCCTGATCTTCAGTATGGTGGTCGCCGCCGCATCGCTCGCACAACTGGGTTTGCCATATGCGGTTGTGAGCCTGGTCGGCGATGCGGTCGGGCGGCGGCGATGGGGCCGCGTACGCGCCGCGATTCGTCTGACGATGTGGTCAGCCTCGGGAGCGATTGCGGCCGCGGCGCTGCTCGTGGTCGGATTCGGGCACTCGCTGGCACTTCACATTTTCCATTCCGAGACAGTGAGTGGCGCGATGGCAATCGCGGCCGCATGGCTCGCAGTGCGCGGAATCCAGACTCTGCTGGGCGAGGTCTTCCGCGCTCTGAAAGACCTTCGTAGCGCCACGATCCACTCCGGCCTGCTGAGCACCATCGTTTCGACGCTGGCGTTTGCCGCAATCTGGCGGAGCAGCGGACATGCGTCGCTTGCCGAAGTGCTATGGCTATCGATTGCGGCAGGTGTTCTGGACACCGCCCTGTCGGCCGTCGGACTGCGATCCCGGCTCGTACTGCTTGGGCACGACTCCACGTCGATAACTCTCAACGAAATCATGCGGACCGCGTGGCCGCTATGGGGGGCGCTGATAGTGTGGACCTTGGGCCGCGAAAACGACGTTTGGGTGTTAGGCGCGTTCCGTCCGCCGCAAGAGGTGGCGCTGTACGGGGCCGCGGTGCGGCTCGCCGCGGCGGTATCGATGCCGATGATGGTGGTGAACGCGGTGGTGCCGCCCTTTATTGCCGAGCTGCACGGGCGCAATCGGACCCGCGAGCTCGAGTTGATGTTGCGCACTGCAGCATCGGCGGCTTTGGTGCCGAGCTTGTGCGTGCTGGCTCTGTTCGTGTTCGAAGGACGCCACGCGCTCTCGGCACTGTTCGGCCCGTTCTATGCCAACGGCAACGGAATTCTCCTGATTGCAGGGTTCTCAGCCCTCGCCGACGTTGCGACCGGTGCCGGCGGATTGGCGCTGATGATGACCGGGCGCGGCGGCCAAATGTTGTGGATCTTATCGGCCGCCTCGATCCTGGCGCTCGCGACCAAGCTGCTCCTGGTGCGGCGCTATGGCGGAGTTGGTGTCGCTATCGGCGCGGCGGTCGGGCTGGCGGCGCAGAATGCCGCGATGCTCCTCATTGCCAGGCGCGAGCTGGGCGTGTGGGCCTCGGTTTTGAGCTTTGCCGATGCGGTGCCGGCGGCGCGGGTATTTTTAGCAATGCTGCGCGAGCAGAGGGAGTGGCAATGAACCCGAATCAGATGAATGCGAGGCACGAAATACCGAAAGAATTCATGGACTACACGGTGTATCCGTTGTGGAAGAGGGTGCTACGCCTGCGCGCGCGCGACGTTCCGCGGGTCGCACGCAAGATGCGTGACCTAGTCGTAAACGATGAGTTCACCAATATTTATCGCACGGTGCAGCCATACACGATGTTGAACCATTCGAGGGCGCGCGCACTATACGATGGTGTGCGGCAGGTGGCCGGCCAAAACGTTCCCGGCGATATCGTCGAATGCGGTACTGCCCACGGAGGGAGTGCGGCATTGATGGCGTTGACTCTGAAGGCGCTGCGCGCGAAGCGGAAGCTGTTTGCATTCGACACCTTCGCGGGCCTGCCGCCGCCCACATTGGATGATCCCGACTATGAGATCGCGCGGCATTGGACCGGGAAGCGTCGCGCAGAGCTGGAGGAGGTGCGCGCGCTCTTCCGCGAGCTCGGGGTCGCCGATCTCACCGAATGCACCAAGGGACTTTTTCAGGAGACGCTACCGCGCTGGCAGGGGGGCCCTATCGCGCTGCTGCACCTCGATGGTGACTGGTACGACAGCCTGCGGGTCTGCCTGGGGAATCTGTGGGATCGCGTCAGCCCGGGCGGCATCGTACAGATCGACGACTATGGTGCATGGGCAGGCGCGCGCAAGGCGGTCGACGAGTTCATCAGCGCAAGGAAAATCGCCGCCTCGCTGATGTACATCGATCCGAGCGGCAGACAGATAATCAAGATGAACGCGCCGGAGATGTAGCCGCATAACCTCACCCCAAACGTGATTAAGGCCCTCCACATAATCAACGGCCTCGCCATCGGTGGCGCCGAGATGAATCTGGTGCGGCTGCTCGGCGCCATGGATCGGCGGCGGTTCGAAAGTACGGTGGTCTCACTGCGCCCCATCGGTTCTCTCGCACCGAGGTTGCGCGGACTCGGCGTTCGTACCGAGATGCTCGGCATGCGGGGCGTCACCACGGCCCTCGCCAGCATGCCGAAGCTGATCCGGCTGATCAAAGAGGTGCGGCCCAATGTCGTGCACACCTCGATGTATCATGCGAGTCTACTCGGACTGTTGGCGAATCGGTTTGCCGGCAACGCACCGCTTATTTGGAGCGTCCATTCGAGCGAGCTGGATTTTTCCACCTATTCATTAGGCCTGAAGCCGGTATTCAAACTCCTAGGTCACCTCGCATCGATCCCGGATGCTGTCGTCTTCAACTCATATGTTTCGCATCAATGGCACCAGCAGCTCGGGTTCAAATTCAGGCGCTGGCAACTCATTCCGAATGGGGTTGATACCAACATATTTTGTCCGGATTCGAATGCGGGCGCGCATTTGAGAAGAGAGCTCGGTCTAATCGCCGATGATCTGATCATCGGCACGGTTGGCCGCTTCCATCCTCAGAAAGACTACCCGACTTTTCTTCGCGCTTTCGCGGAGCTTTGCCACACCGTGCCGAATGCCCACGCGGTGATAGTGGGTCCCGAGTTGAACCCTGCCAACCGCGAGCTCGCGCAACTCGGAGAGATCCTCGACATCGGTAGCCGGCTGCACATGCTTGGCCCGCGCTTCGATATTCAGTCGATCGCGGCGGGCTTTGATTTGTTCGTTCTAGCGTCGGCGTTTGCAGAAACATGTCCCACCGTTTTGATTGAGGCGATGGCTTGTGGAGTTCCCTGTGTGACCACCGATGTTGGTGACTCGGCGCGGATAGTTGCAGATACTGGAAAGATCGTGTCGGCTAGAAACGCCTCCGCACTCGCAGCTGCCTGCGCCGAGGTTCTGTCTTGCCTAGGCGCTAGTTCCAGTGTGGCGGCCCGCCGGAGAATTCAGGAACGCTACTCACTCGAGATCATGACCAAAGGATTCACAGATTTGTTCGAGGACCTGGTCAACCGAAGAACTCGCGCGGCGTTTAATCGAGATTCGATGGAGGCCGCTGACTTGGCGATTGACCGCAACTCAACTGCCTCTCCGGAATAAAAGCGGCTGAACCAGTACGCGCCTTTCAAGATCGCGGCGTGGAGCTACTCCGGAATACTCAGGATCGAGGCCGATGACGCAGCAAAGCTACTCAAACCTTGTACATTCCGTGCGCTCCGCCATCGGGCGGCAGTTGGCGAAGTTTCGTGCGGCCGTAGCCGGCCCCTACGTGCAAGCATTTTTGGTCAACAGCTACAACGGCCAACTGCTGGTCCCGCCCGGAGACTTGCTAATTGGCCGCGCGCTGGCATTCGGAGGCCACTGGGAGCGCGAGACGGTTAGATTCCTCGGCTCCTATCTGAACCCGACCTCGGAAGTCTTGTTTGTCGGCGCGCATATCGGCTCGCTTCTCATTCCCCTTGCGAAGCGGGTTAAATCGGTAGTCGGACTTGAGCCCAATCCGGTCATCTTCGAACTTCTGAAGATGAATCTTAAGCTCAATGACGTTACGAATGCCGAATGTTTCGATTTTGCCGCCGGAGAACGTGACGGTACCGCCGAGTTTCTCACTAGCGTCTACAACTCGGGTACTTCTAAGGTCAAACGCGGCGAGGTCGGGAAGCTTTCGTACAATGTCGGCCGCTATCGGTCCATCGAGGTCAGGACGCGCAGACTCGACGATGCATTTGCCGGACGGCATTTCGACCTGATCGTGATGGACGTGGAAGGGAGCGAGACCGCGGCGCTAGCGGGAATGCCCACCCTGCTCAGCAGAGCGAAGTTCCTCTCGCTCGAGGTGCACGCGGACCATATCAGGCATCTTGCCAATCAAAGCGCGGAAGAATTCTTCCAGCCGGTTTCGCGGGTTTTCAACCGCGCCGTCTTGTGCGCCGAACCATCTGGCAAACATTTCTGCGCCGAGGAGTTTCCAACTTTGGTGGGTCCCGCAGGCCCCGGTTTCAAAGACGTATTCTTCTATCGGGCCCAATC
>JBGPMZ010000006.1:0-16664 GCA_041487255.1 Binataceae bacterium (SeqCode)
ATTGAAGATCGCGACTAAGGGCGAGGAACTTCCGTTCCGCCATGCGGACCTGGAGGGGCTGTTCATGGTGCACACGCACCATCTCGCGCCTCATCGCGATTACTTGCGCGCCCTGCTGCGGCCCGCTCCCGCGTTGGCGCCGCAGATGAAGCAATTGCGCGACCGGCTGCGCGCGCGCGGCAAAACCATCATCGGAATCCACGTTCGGCGTGGTGACTTCGACCATCTTTATAGTGGCCAGGGTTATGAATTCGTCACTCCGTTTTCGTGGTATCTGAAATGGCTCGACCACGTTTGGCGCCACGCCGAAGATCCGGTCCTGCTCGTATGCTCGAACAACCTTAAGGCGGTCCTTCCGCATTTCGCCGCGTACAACCCGATCACCTCGCAGTCGCTGGGCGCCGAGATGCCGCCGGATCTCTGCAGCGACTTGCCGGTAAAATGGCAGCGGAGCGCGGACTATTTCCCCGACTGGTACCTGCTCAGCCAATGCGACTATCTGGCGATTTCCAACAGCACCTTTTCCTTCAGCGCGGCGATGCTCAGCGAACGATGCCGGCAGTTTGTCCGTCCGACCCTGTCCGGCAGACGCCTGATCGCGTTCGATCCATGGTGCGCTCAGCCGGTAGTCTTGCTGCCGCAGCGCGCGACGGCGCCCGGTGAATTCGCCAGTCGAATCCGCATCGCGCGCGACGCGCTCGGCAAGGAAGCGACGCTTCCGGGAATCCGCACGGCGATGGCGACTTACGCGACCATGCTCCGCAACCGCGCGCAGTTAGCGCGTCACTTCATGGGTCCAATCGGCCTGGCGCGCGAACTGGCCACCCCCGCGTTCTATCTCGCCTCGCGGCGAGTGTACGGCGAGACGCTGCAATGAGCGTCATTCGTAACCTTCGATGCCGAGCCCGCTAGGGGGGTCAATTTGTCGCCGATCCAAACCTCGTCCGAAGCGCCTTTCATTCGCGTCACGCCACTGTCCCGTTGGCCCGAGGTGGACTGGAGCGCGATCTGGGAGGCGCGCGAGTTGCTGCTGTTCCTGGTCTGGCGGCGGCGCAGCGTGCGCTATCGCAGGACCGCACTGGGTGCGGGCTGGGCGATCATTCCGCCGCTGACGACCATGCTCGTCTTCACGGTTTTTTTCGGTCACGTGGTGAAGATCTCCTCGCAGGGATTGCCGTATCCGGTCTTTTTTCTCACCGCGTTGGTGCCGTGGACCTACTTCGCGCGCGCACTCGGCGACGCGATGGACTCGCTGACCTCAAATCAGCAGCTCCTCAACCGGGTGTACTTTCCTCGTCTGATCCTTCCGCTCTCCTCGGTGCTGTCGCAATTGATTGATCTGGCGATCGCGCTTGCGGTGCTGATCGGGCTGCTGTTGTTCTACCGGATAATTCCGACCTGGCGGATGCTCTTTCTACCGCCTTTCATCGTTCTCGCCATCGCCTCATCGCTCGGCGCCGGCATGTGGCTGGGCGCGGTGAATGTCAGATTTCGCGACGTCCGATTTGCCGCGCCCTCGCTGGTGCGCTCGTGGATGTTCGTTTCGCCGGTCGTATATCCCTCGAGTCTGGTGCGAGGACGCTGGCGGATGCTCTACGAAGTGAACCCGATGGCCGGCGTGATCGACGGCTTCCGCTGGGTATTCACCGGGGTCGCCGCTCCTGCCGCGTCCCTTTTGGCAATCTCGTTCATCTCCGGAGCGATTCTTCTCGGATGCGGATTCTTTTACTTTCACAAGGTAGAAGGTGAGTTCGCCGACGAGGTCTAGCCCATGGCAGCCCCGGTGATCCGCGTTGTCGACGTCGCCAAGCGCTACCGCACGCGCGAAAAGACGATCGCAGGCGCAATCGCCCAGGCGCTCGGGCGGTCGCTTGCAGACCAGAACGCCAATCGTGGCGCCGACGGATTCGTCTGGGCGCTCGACGAAATCTCATTCGAGGTCAGTGCCGGAGATATCGTCGGCGTGCTGGGTCGCAATGGCTCGGGCAAGACCACGCTCATCAAGGTGCTCTCGCGCATCACACGACCGACTCGTGGGTTTGCCGAAATCCACGGGAGCGTCGGAACCCTGGTTGGCGTGGGCGCGGGATTTCATGCTGAACTCACGGGCCGCGAAAACGTCTACATGAGCGGCGCCATCCTCGGGATGAAGGAGCGGGAAATCGACGCCCGCTTTGACGAGATCGTCGCGTTTTCCGAAATCGGACCGTTCCTCGAGGTCGCGGTGCGTCGCTACTCCAGCGGGATGGCGGCGCGGTTGGCTTTTTCCGTCGGCGCTCATCTTCGCACCGAGGTGCTGCTGATCGATGAAGCGCTGGCGGTCGGGGATGCGAGCTTTCGGCGCAAGTGCGTCGACAAGATTCATCAGCTTGCCCATGATGGCCGGACCGTTCTTTTCGTCGGCCACGATCCGACCATGATGCAGACCCTCGCGCAAAAAGCGCTGCTGCTGGAAAGCGGGCGGATGCTCGCCTATGGACCGGCAGACGAGGTGATTCGCAGTTATCTGACTTCCATGGGCGGCGACGTACCGCGCTTCCCCGGCGCGACTGTGCGAAACGGCGGTTCCGTCGATGCCACCGATCCGAAATCGGGACCGCTCGCATTCGCGGGGCCGAAGGCAAGAAAAATCGGGCGTTAACTACTCTTCCGATCGCGCTCGATGTTCTTGGGCCAGATCCAATTCGCATATCGTCGCCATGAACTTGCCTCGCTTGGTGCGCGCGATTTCCCCAACTCGCTCAAACGTTATTGACGCCTCGCCCACCACGCTGAGGAAGTGCTTGCGCGCGCGAGCCTCGACCTCCGATGCGAGCGGAACTTCGCTTACGAAGCGCACCTGGTAATCGTCGATTTTCCTTTGGACCACCTGCAGCTGCCTCAGGCCCGGCAACTGCTGTACCGCATCCATCACCTTCCACGGCGATATCAGTTTTCCATTCGCATGACGGAATAAGTTGATCCCACGCCCGACGATACTGCCGATACGCGGCAGCGTCCGCCCACACGGACAGCGACCTTCCAGCGCAATCGCATAGTCGCCCATATCGTAACGGACCAGCGGCATCAGCCGGTTCTCCAGCGTCGTGGCGAGCACCCGGCCCATCTGCCCCGGCGCAACCGGACGTCCGCGCTCATCGACGATCTCGATCAGCGCGTGCTCGGCATTGACGTGATAAGAGCCGGCGGGACATTGCCACGCGAGGAAGAGCTCGGTCGAGCCGTAGTTGTCGGCGATGTCTACTCCCAACAGACGCCGCGTGCGCTCGCGCACGGAATCCTCGAGCACCTCGCCTCCGGTGAAGACTTTGCGCAGAGACTGCAAGCGCTGCGGTCGGGTCTCGAGGATGGAGAGTATCGCATCGAGATTCGAGGGCAGCGTGTAGATGAAATGGGGATCCAACTTCAGCAGCCAATCGGCCTGCGCGGAAAACTCCTCGATGTGAGAAAGGAACCTCGCGCCGCCGATGAACCGGCTCTGGGTAAGCTTGAAATCGGGAGACGGGTCCGCGGTCAAGCCGATGAGCCATGCGCTTCGATGCCACGGACGCCATCCATTCGCGGCCAGGTACCTGGCGCGCGCGGCGAAACGCCCGCGTTGATGGGCCGCATCAAACAGCACCTCGATGTGGTGGCCGGTGGTCCCTGATGACTCGGCGCTGATGAACTTCGTGCCGGCGGGGTAGAGCGCGCGCACCGACCGGTTGAGCGGTTCGAGGTCGGCGCGTTGCAGAATCGGCAGATTTGGCAGGTCATCGGGTGAGGGAAGACGCTCGAAACGATGAGAATAAAACGATGTTACATTTGCAGCGGCGAGCGTCCGCGTCAGTTGACGTCGGCGATAGTCCCCAAGTCGCTCCTCGCTGGAGTACTGTGTCAACCATAGTCGTACACATCGAGGCCCAGCCCTGAGCAAGGAAATCAGCATGAATCTTCGTCGGAAAGACCACGATAGCCAACACAACCAGTGTTTTCACGCGGCATGCGAGTGAAGCGTGAACTCAGCGTACACCCTTCACCCCTCGGACTTCCGCGTGCTTCAGGGCGTTATGGCACCATGATGGGGGGGCTAACCACCGTCCCAGGCAAAGCACCCGACGCGCAGGCGTGGAGGCCCGCGGTGCGCGGCACGGTCTTGGTATTCAGCATCTGCGTGAGGTCGACCACCGCTAAACTGGTCATTCCCTGGTTCGCAAGCACCCCTATCGCGTGGCCGCTGTTCGGGCTCCTATATGCAGTCACGGTGTGCGGATCTCCGCCATTCACGAAGCCATCAATGCTGCAGGTCACCCAGTCGACGATCGCGGGGGTACCGCTACCGGACGTGGCCGGGAGCGCAATAGCGGTGATGGCATTACCGCCCAATTCTCCGCTCACGATACCGGTATGCGTACCTTGGGCCACGGCTATCCCGTCCGCACCGTTGGTCAGTATAGACTCCGACAGGATCTGATTCTGCGAGGGCGCGCTCCACGTGCCGGGCATGCCGGGCGTGAACGTGGCCTGCGTCAAATCGGCGATGTAAACGGTGGACGGCGACTGTACGAATTGCTCGGCGGTAGCAAGAGCGATCCTGGTGCTGCAGTCCTCGCCCGAGGAGTCGAGCCCGACAACGGCCGTAGCGTTCTCGAAGAACGACGCCGGCGCAGTCAACGACGGCGTACTCGTTGCCACACTAGCGATCTCGTAATTGCCCTGTTCAGACGCCGATAACAACAGATTGTTGATCGGATCGATCAGGATACCCTCCGAGATCGATCCAGCGGGCGAGACGACCGGATCTTCGAATGGCGACGTGACGACCGCAGGCTCAAGTGTTGACGTAGCGAGGTCCAGGAACTGAAACCCGGGAGCGCCGGCGATGCTAAGTGCGATTAGGGCCTTGTTGTGAACGGCGTCCATCGCAACCCCGCAGTTGGTGCAGGTACCACCAGAGAAGAGGATAAAGCCACTGCCGCCGCTCGAAAGGGTACTGCCAAGGGTAGTACCGCTGAGCAGATAGACGTCATTGGTGTTTGCGCTACACACGGTCGTTCCCGTTATGGAGTTCGAGGCGCAGGAATTCACCACGTTAGCCGTCGGGATCAGGGTGGGCGTGATGCTGCTGCCTTCTAGGTTCACAACGGACACGCCGGGAAGGCCGGCGCCCCATTGGCCCTTGGGCACATACGCGGTGACGTTGACCCCACTGACCAGCACCGACAGCGAGTTCGCTGGCTGACATGAGCCCTCCGGAACAATCGCGGTGGCAGTTGCGGTTGGCGTGGCAGTAGCAGTTGAAGTCGCGGTTGCGGTCGCAGTCGCCGTTGATGTGGAGGTCGCCGTGGAAGTCGCCGTTGCAGTCGCGGCCAGCGTCGCGGTGGCAGTCGGCGTTGCGGCGGCGGTCGCAGTTGCAGTAGCGGTCAGGGTCGCTGCGACAGTCGCGGTCGCGGTTAGGGTCGGTGTGGCTGCGAGGGTTGCCGTGATCGTCGGCGTGGCTGTGAGGGTCGCCGTGACAGTCGGTGTTGCGGCGACGGTCGCGGTTGCCGTCGCCGTGGGAGTCGGTCGGACGGGTGTTACGTTGCAATCATCGCAATGCTTAAGACATCCCGGCAGCGCCATCGCCTCCAAGGCGAAGCTGACGATCATGATGACCGTATAGCGAGAGAACATTCCGAGGCACCCCCCAGGGCGACTGCCAGGTTCCCATACCCCTGCCGCAATAACCGGTGCTTTGCGCGGACGATATCGAAAGGCCGTGCACAAGGGCAAGCCCTCTTAGCTAGAAAGTGCCCTACAACCCATTGCTCGCTTTTTTCTGGTGATGCTTCGTGCTATGCGGGTACTGCAAGCTGAGCTCGAGTCGCACAGTCTGCTATTGGGGGGAGGCCGTGGCAGTACGTCCGTGGAGGACAGTGTTTTGGCGCGCGGTGCCGTTGGCGATTATCGTCGTGGCGCTGAACTCTTCTGCATTGGCTCAAACGCAGGTCGGCTCAATCGTTGACGTACAGGGCCAAGCGGAAATCCATCGGACCGGAATCGTGCTCCCGGGCCGGGTTGGAGCACCCGTGATGCTGCACGATGAGTTGGCGACCCTCGCTCGCTCGAGTCTGGTCTTTGTTCTTTCCGATCAGACCAAAGTGTCCTTGGGAGAACTGGCGAAGCTCCAGATCGACGAGCATCTGGTCGGCACCGGCGGCGCCAGATCCTCGACCATTCTGAACCTCCTGGCCGGCAGCGTTCGATCGCTGGTCTCGTCCGTAGTCGGCAGGGCATTCAACTATCAGATAAAGACCTCCAACTCGGTCATCGCCGTGCGTGGCACCGACTTCGAGGTCGAGTTGTTTCAGGGCAAAGCTCGCGTCGGCTTCGGCGGATGCGGCGTCTACACCGAAGTGCGGGTATTCGATGGATTGGTCGAGGTCGAAAATCCCGCTCAGCCTGGAAGTAAGGTCGAAGTCAGGGGCGGTTTTGCGACGACCATTGCTTGCGAACAGCCGCCGCTTAGTCCGGGACCGATTGGTCTCGCCGCTCATGGAATCGTGACCGGCGCGGTCAACGCGTTACCCGCGCCGATCTGTCCAATCTGTGTCATCCCAGCGCGCCCCCATTGAGGATGATGTCATCGATATGAATCGCGCGGCGTCATTTGGTTTATGCCTGGGGATCCTGCTGCTTGGAACCACCAGTAGCGCCGACGCTGCTGCTTCGCCGCCGGCGCCGGTCGCGTCGCCCTACTCGGATTTTTTTCAGCGCGCAGACAAGGGCGAGTTCACGCTCACGTTTTTCGGCGGCGGATTTCGCGCCGACAAGTACGCGACTGTCGATGAGGGATTTCAGTTCGAGCAGAGCCTCACCAACTATATCGGAGTCGTGGGACGAGCCACCGGCTATCAACTGTTTATCGGCGGCGGATTCGATAACCCACTGGACCCGGGAACTGGGCATCGCGCGCGGTACAATTTCGCGCGTCTGCAGGGCGGACTCGATTTCTCTCCCTATCCGCTCACGCACTTCTATTTTTTAGGAGGTTCCGATCTGGGCGACAGCAGCGCGGGCGTGATCGAGGGCGATTTTTCCAGCTGGATAGGCGTCTACAGCAAACATCCCTTCAACACTTCGTTCAGCGCGAGCTACAACTCGCAGAATCGGGTCACCAACAGCCAGATCGACCTCCGCATGGTCGCCCTCTCCGGCGAGAGCTATCTGCTGGTGGCCGGCGCCAGCGGAGCGATCTACGGCGGTGGATTTGTCGAAGGATTGCAAGGCCAGGGCGGGCCAGGATTTGGCGGCTACTATAGTCCGCTGCAAGCAGGCATCGACCTGCAGACCGGCTATGGAACCGCCGGGGTGTACGGTCAGATCAGCCTCTACAAAAGCTTGAGTTGGCGAGTCTGGTAGCTCAACTACTTGGTTTCGAACTCAAAGACCAAATCAGCAGTTGCTACGCTCGCGCTAGCTTTGAGCTTCGTGATCCATAGTTTTGTCACTTGATCGGTCGGGCGTTCTTCCAGCAGGCGTTCGAATGCCACGACCTGACCATTGGCGACTCCGTTGTTCAGTCCCGCCATCGCGGCGGAATAGTGGCTGAAGAAGTTGCCATCTGACTCCCGCGAGATCGATATCTCAATTATGTCAACTGCTTCGGATTTACCCTTGACCTTAACCCTGCCGACGTCACGCGTCAGATATTCGCCGCCGGACTCCAGGTAGCACTGACGGCTCACCAGCAACCGAACTCCAAAGTGCCGGGTTAAAGCCTCCAGCCTGGATGCGAAATTCACCGCGTCGCCGATGATGGAGTAGTCGAAGCGCCGCGCGCCTCCGAAATTGCCGACGATCGCGTCGCCAACATGAATCCCGATACCTATGTTCAGGTCCGCGAAGCGAGGATCCTCCGCGCGTAACTGATCCAACCTTTGCAACATCGTTTGCGCGCAATCGATCGCCGATTTCGCGGGGTTCGGCAGATCCAGCGGCGCTCCCCAAAACGCCATGATCCCATCGCCCATCAACTTGTCCACCACTCCGCGGCTCTCCATAATCGCGTCGGTCATGTCGGTCATGTAGGTATCAAGCATCTCGACCAGCGCTTCGGGCGCGGTTCGCTCGGCCCGTGATGTAAAGTTGACGATGTCGGCGAACAGAATCGCGAGATGACGCCGCTGGCCGCCCAGCTTGATGCCGTCGGGAGCGTCGGCCATCTGAGTAATGACGTCGGGATGCAAGTAGTGCTCGAAGAGCGACCGCAGATGTTGCCGCTCGGAACCTTCCCTGAAATAGCGATAGCTCGCAAGCAAGGTATAGATCAGAACCACTGCCAGAACAGGTATTCCGACTCCCACCAGTACGTGATCCACGTTCAAGCGATACTGCGCGTAGGCCACGTATGCCGACACTATAAGGAGTCCGCCGACGCTCGCACGAGCCGCGGACAGGTAGGCCACCATGATGATCGCTACCAACGCCAGCAGGACCGTTGCTATCAGCTCCTCGCCTGCCGTCATCCGGGAACGGCGTACAAAATCCCGCGAAAGGAACTGATCGATCAAGGTCGCATGGACTTCGACTCCATGCAGCAGATCGCCGCGCGGAGTCGATATCACATCACCGAGGCCCAGCGCGTCCGCACCGACCAGAACGATGTGTCCCGTCAGCGCAGCGTGGGGTATTCGATGCGCGATAATATCGGCAGCGGAATAGTGCGGGAATGTTCCAGCCGGCCCCCGGAACCTTACCAGCATGTGTCCTGATTCATCGACCGGAACTTCGATGTTCCCGATAGAAATACCTCGAACGCCTTCATCGCCGAGCTCGAGGGCAAGGGGGGCATTGTCGAGATAGCTGCTGACCAGCGCGAGACTTAGCGGCACGTAGTAGCGGTTGTGAAATCGCAGCGCCAGAAGGGCACTTCGTATGGTTTGGTCTTCATCGTGAAGTATGTTGATGAATCCGCCGCCGCGAGCGGCATTGCCGATGGCAGGCAACGGCGAGAGATAGCCGGCGGCGACGACAAGGTTTGGAATCTTCTCACCGTGCTGTCTCACGATCGGATAACTCATCGTGATTTGCTTCGACGCCTCAGCGCTTGCGGCATTCTCAATGACTATGTTCTTTTCGTCACTTGCGACGTCGAACGCCGTACCCAGAAAGACCATTCCCTGTTTCGCTATTGCACTGGCTAGCGCCGAATCTCCCGCCGAAACACTTTCACCGCCACCGGAGGTGCCAGCACGTTTATCAGGGTCGTCGTCAGCTTCGCTCAACACCAGATCAAGACCGATCGCTTTGACGCCATAGTCGTTGAGGACGGAAACCAGTTGCGCAATGCGCTGACGCGGCCACGGCCATCGGCCATACCTAGCGATACTGGCGTCGTCGATCACAACTATAGCCACTGCGCCCACAGGCTTGGGAGTCAACCGCGCATTCATCCGGAGATCGTCGATATGCAGCTCGACGATCCTGAAGGTGCTTGGGAACCGGGTGATGAGAGCGAAGATTCCCACTATCGCACCCGCGCCCAACATCAGGGTTCTTCGTCGGATGCCGAGGCGTCTGCTTCGTGCCTTCATCTTTTTCGAAAGGCTGGCTTCGGTTTCGCGAGAGTACCGCCGATTTGCCGGGCGCAAGTCGAAGTTACCAAGCGGCGCACCCGCTCATCCACTGTCGCGCTCTGCGAAATTGTGGTGCCGATTCTCAGATAACCGGCACGTTGGCGCGCCAGTGATGGAACTTCTTATCTTTGTTAACGTCGAATGGCTTCTCGGCCGGCTTCAGGCATGGACGCTGGATGGTGTGGCATTCTTTGCAGCTGGCCGCGCGCACATCCATCTTGCGCAGATCGATCATGCCGGCCGCGACCGCGACCTTCATCCTCTCCGCATCGTCGTTGATCTCGCCATGGACGCTCTTCTTCACGTAGTCGGCGGCGGCTCCGTGACAAGCCTCGCATGAAATGCCCTCACTCGGATCGAGCGCGCCTTCCTGGCCGGCGCCGGTCGCATGGCACTTCAGGCACATCGAACCTTCGGCGGTTGGATCGCTGAGGTTAGCCTTCTTCGCGGCCTGCTTACCCGAGTCGTTGCTCAGTGCATCGTTGGCCTTGGTGTGATGCGGATCTTGCTGCCAAACCGTAACCGGATTGGTGGGCTGGCCATCGGGCCCGACGAAGTTCTTGGCCGCCTCTTTAGTTCCGTGACAATCGTCGCACTGGCTCTCACCCACGTAGGCATGACCCGCGGCGAAAGCACAGTTTGTGACCGTAGGGGAAAACGATAGGCCAATCGCCCCGACGAGCGCGAGGCTTCCAAGGAGCATCCTGGACGCCGTCTTCATAGGAGTCATCCTTACTACAGATGATTTACTGAGCGCAATTCACCAACGACGAATTGTATGCAGCTCCAGTTCAAGCCAGGCGAGGTGTCAGCGCTGCCGCCTAGCGACTCGCCAAGGCTGCTACTGCTCTTTGCGGGCGAGGTCGCCCTCCGACGGGGGTGTATCCGAGACTGTGTAGACCTCGCCATTGCGAAGATAGAGCTTTCCCATCTCGGCCTTGGTGAAGGGGCGCGCGCCGAGGCGGCCGAACACCACCAGCTGATTGCCGCTCTCATCCGCGGCGCGATCGCGATCGAGACCCTTCGCGATCGCCAGGGCGGGTCCGTGGGTCGGGAACTTCGCAATCAGGGTCGGCGTCGGACGCGGCGAGAATCCCAGGTAGCCTGGAGTAGTATCGGGTGAAATCATCTGCACGACTTTCAGACCGTTGCGGCCGTCGGCCAGATAGCCGAACAAGCTCGCATCGGTCATCCCGAGCTTCACGTCGTTGAGATCGTTGACCGATCCGCCGGCGTTATAGATCTGATCGATTTGCGGATGCTCGGGGCGAGTGACGTCGGCGATCACCAGCCCCTGAGCACCGCCCGCGATATAGGCGTAGGTTCGCGCGACATAGATGTTGCGCGCGTCGGCAATTGGCAGCGTCGCACCTTCAACCGGGCGCGGATGCTCGAGGTCGGTGACATCGAGAACCTTGAGCCCTTGCGCATCGACGACGAAGGCGTAGCGGAACTGGACGGCGATTGCCCGCGGCTTGCTGATGTAGGGCGCGCCCACCTCGCCCACCAGCCGTGGATTCAAAGGATCCTCGACATCGACCACCTCGATTCCACGATTGCAGGCGATGTACGCATAGTTGCCTACGATCGTAATGTTGACGGCGCCATCGAGCAGGCCGTTCGGATTGAAGGTCGCGCCGCGTTTGAAGAAGTTGTTCTCGGGATTGCCATCGCCGAGCGTGGCGATGTTCACCGTGATGAGGCCCTCATACTTGTCGGTGACAAAGACGTATGCGTACATCATCGGGACTTTCTGCTCCAGGTTCTCCTTGCGCTGGATGCGCGCGGGATCGAGCAGCAGCGTGCTAGGTAGGGCCACCGCAGTCGCAAACTTGGTCTTGACGTAGGTGCGCTGGCCTAGCGGCGAGACTGGCGCGGTTTGGATGCGTTCAGAAAACTCCTTGTCGTCGATGTGCGCGATATCGTAGACCTCGAAGCCGCCGGAGCCATCGGCGGTGTAAAGGTACTCGCCGCGATTCTGAATGCTCAGGCACTCGTCGGTTTCGTGGTAGTAGGACTCCTTCAGGTTGCGATCGTTCGCCTCATGCTTCTTGAATTCCTCGGGATAAGCGAGCGAGTGCAGATGACTTCCATACACCGCTTGAGGCTCATCGCGCTCGGTCACCGCAACCGCCTGCAAACCCTTCTTCCCTTCACCGACCCATGAGAAGCGACCGATGAAATTGACGAAGTTAGTCCCTTGCGTCAGAAGCTGCGCCATCTTCGCGTTGTTGTCATTAGCCCGTGAGATGTGACAGTCGGTGCAGCGCTTAGTCTCTTTCTTCCGCACCGTGTGCGGAACCGCCGTGCTGAATGCCTCCGCCGAAAATCCTTCGGTCGAGACCGGTTGTTGCTGCGAGTAGATGACATCGCGACGCGCATTGTAAGAGGTAACAAGCACCGCACAGGACGATCTTACCGGCGAGATGCGATTGCCGGTCACGACCCCGTCGCGCGCCATCATGAAGACATCGTTGCGCAAGGTCTGGAAGTCGTAGGAGGTCCAATTGCGCGTCATGTCGCCGTCGTAGTGCAGAATCGGACGGCGCTCGTTCGCCTTCATCGGAAGGTGACATCCGAAACAGCTAGGCACCCATGACGAATGACAAGTCTGGCACGCCATTTCGGAGTTAGGATGCGCGAGGGCCGAATCGGAGACCTTCAATCCGCCCCAGTTTCGCCCGTCTTTCTGAATCGTGTGCGCATACCGTGCGAGGTTGAAAGCGCTCTTGTACTTTTTCGAATGCGTATCATCTAAGTCAGCGAGCTGCGCGATCTCGATCCACTTCGGCTTTCCCTTGATGATGAGCTTCTGCTTGATGCCGGTCTTCTGGAAGCCGCCCTTGTGATCGCGAGTAAGATCGAGTGAACCCTCCGCGGAGTTGCCGGTTCCTTTGAGGGTGGCTTTCTTGTTGAAGGTGCCATGGCAATCCTCGCATCGAATAGCTATGGCATTGCGCACTTCGCCATAGAGTTTGCCGTTGCCATGTGAGTCGGTCTTGAAGTGACAATCGGCACATTGCATACCCATCTCGGCATGGACGTCCTGCAGCTTGACGGCGCGATTCCACTTGTCCGGAGCGTCATCGGGAACGATCTTGTCATCCTTGTCGAGCAGGTGCCCCTTGTCGTCCTGCTTGTAGACGTAGCGGAACAACCATCCGTGGCCGTGGAAGTCCGCCAGCTGCATATGCTTCATCTGCGGGTTCAGCGTCGACGACGCTTGCAGGAATTGAGGATCAGACCAATTGCCCTTGACCGACGCGGCTTCCGGATTGGCCATCAGATCGACGGCGATCTCGTCTTCGCTCGGATGCTTCTCCTTCCTGGGATAGAGCAGTTCGCCATCGCTCTCGTTATCCCACCAGATGGTTCCGTAGTAGCTATTCAAAACATAGGTACCAGGATGCACGGGACATACGACGCACTGCGATGAAGGAATCGACTTCGAGAGTTCATGGCGGATAGGAAAGCCCGAAATGTCTTTCGGGATCGCCGGGTCAGCCGAGAAACTTTTCCCTTCGTTTCCATATTGCGCATACTCAGCGGAATGCGCGGGATCGCGGTCGTTAGCGTAGATGACATGGCATCCGCTGCAACCGCTGCTACGATAGTCACCCGGATGATCGGCGGTGCCGAGGAACCATAGCCCCGGATCGAGCAGACGCGTTTTGTGCAGACTCAGGAAGACCGGATCGGTGCGCGTCTCGGTGCCATAGCCTCGGATGCTGAGGCGATCGTTGCCCCGTTCGAACACCCGCAAGACGTTGCCCGGCTGCGAAATCTCAAATCGCGGCAACGGATCGAGATAGGGAAGAATCCCGCGCTTGATAGTGTCCTCGAGAGTCGGCACTGGAAGCGTCCTGACCCTGGTCGGTCGCCCATCTTCTGTATATCCTTCACCGAAGCGCGCGAGCTTCGAGGGATACTCGCCGTTGGCGTAGAGCGCCGCCTCCCACAGCATGTTGACCGTGCTCATCATGCTCTTGCGAACGTGCTCGACCTCATCGGCGTGGCATGACGCGTTACCGCAGGTTATCCGAGCCGCGCGAAGGTCGCCGGGATTCACGAACTGTACAAACTCCGGCGATTCATCATTGAGCATCGCATAGGAGCGCACCGGCAGGCGGCCGGTCTGGGGCCAGTCTCGCCGATCGAGTGGATGCACATGCGCCAGTTCCTTCTTCGTCGCGGTCGCGTTGCCGCCGTGGCAATCGATGCATCCTAGCGGAGAGCCCGGATGCATCTCCTCGATACCGGCGTGGCATCCGGAGCTGCGGCACCCGGCGCTCTTCGCGTCCGCCTCCGCTTGCGTCTGCCTGGAGAAGTCGGGCGGGATTTTAGGTTTCCGATAGGGTCCTCGGTTAGGCTCGCCGCGCTCGGGCGGCATCGCGCCCGGATTGACTGCTGGATCGCGCGTAGCTTCAGCCGCGGCGCTGCGCGTCGCGAAAAATGCCCAGATAAGAATCGCGACGGATAACATCGCAGCGGATGCCGCGATGGTAAGTCCATGGTAACGTCGCGATCTGCTCATTCGTCAATACTCAGTAGGTAAGAGTCATCGAGGTAAAGAACGAATACAGTTCCTGGCTCGAATAGATATCGCGAAAGCCTGCAAACGGAGTGAAGAACGCCACGCCGCCATTCAGAATGATGTTGTCAATGAGTAATGGCCGGTATCGCACCCCGATGCTGCTATCGAGTCCGAGGTTATGTCCCAGTGCATTTTGATGTAGTAGTTGCTCGAGCATCCCGACTTTGTCGAACTGACTGAAGTTCACGTCGACCTCGCCGCTGAGCTGCGGCGTAAGTTTCGCGATCAGACCGAGGTTGTAGAATAGAAGTCCCGGGTTTACGAAGTTGGCCTGCCCTTGAGTCTTCGAGCTGCGCAAATCCGGGAGCAGACTGTGCGGCCCCTTGAGTAACACCCCGGTGCCACTGAGTCCGATTCCTTGCCGATTCCAGTAGCCGAAGGGTGCGCCGAAGTTGGAGTTGTCGAAAATCGAATCGAAGCCGCTCGCCGTATGGCTGTCGATGTTGCCATCTCCCGAGGCATAGAAGAAGTCGGCCTTGTAAGTCAGCCAGTCGCGCTCGTAAGCGAGTTCGAGCGCGCCCATCTGCGCGTTGATGTTGGCCGGTTTGCCGGTGATGGGATTGGAACTGTCGCGGCCGAACACCTGATAGAAGGCGTTGGTCACATTGATGCGCCCGATGTGCCCTTCGCCGGTGATTCCAAAGTACGCGGCGTTGACGGCGTGGCGTTTGATGGTGCCGACCAGCGCCGGGCGCACCAGGAAGCCATTGTTGTCATAGTGCACGCCGCCGTTGTCGTTGTTGTAGTCGAAGTCGAGTTGCGCGTCGTAGCCCTGGAAGATGAAGTCCTGACGAGTGAGATTCGCGATCGCAATATGCTGTCCGCGAGTGCGAAATACAGTATTGAGCCCGCTGTTGGTATCCTTATCGAGTTGCTCGAAGTAGGCGAGATTGTACTCCCACTTGTTATTGTCATAGTTGCCGAACAACCTTAAGCCTGGCTGCTGATCCGCGTATATGAAGCCGCGAGAGTCGCTGGTGAATGGCTGGATACCTGCCTTCGCGCTGACGAAGTCATAGTGTGGAGACAAATCGGCAAGCTTGTAAAGAAGAAACAGTTCCTGGATGCCTACGTGCGAATCGTAGCGGGTGGTGCCGCGCGAGGTATCGACGCTAGTGACGCCGGTCTCTTGTGCGTCGAGGTAGTTCAGGTTGAACACCGGCGTGAAGCGGAACTCCCAGTCCAGCGGCTTGAATCCCGCGTCGCCGTGGAACAGGTCGAATGACACGATGAAGTTCTGCTGCAGATCGATTCGGTTGCCGCTGCCGAAGAAATCGGGGTTGTTGTTGCTCGGGACCGTGTCCTGCGGCGCCACGGTCGGCAGCCGGTGATCTTCCGCCAGCGTATCGCTCATCACGGTGAGCGCGAAAAACGTGTGCTGATCGAGGATGGGATAATCGCCTTTCAGTACGTTCTGATCGTATGGATCCCACCAACGACCGAGCGTGTAAGGGTACTCGCCCGGGGTACCCACCTTGTATCGATTCCAGGTCGGAAAGCCGATCCGCCATCGATCCTGAATCGGAATGAAGTCGCCGTCGCGAGTCCATGCCGGCGTCGCGAGCCTGGGAGGAGTAGCGCCCGCGAAACCGAGCGGCTTCAGCTTCTCGCCGGGAGCGGCGCCGCCGTTCCATTCGTCGGCCTGCTCCTGCATCTTCCGCCGCTGCGCTGCGTCGTCCTTGCTTCCGCTAATTCCTTCATCAGAACTATCGGTTGCTTTTTTTGCCGATGAGTTCCGGGCGATCTGGCGTGGCGGCGAGGTCGCGTTGGTCGCTTCAATTAGAAGATGCCTGGTATGGCGACGGTGATGCGTTCGCGCGTCGGCCATGCTCGCGATCGAAAGGCATGCCACGACGATAACGAGCACCGTGCCGGCACGTGACATCTGGGAATCCCAATCTCCTCGTGACACGCGCGACTGATCTGGTGGTGCTTTGAAGGCTGAGGCGTCAAACATCACGCGACTGGCTCAATCCAGCGTTGGGTGGCGTGGATACTTGAAGAACGGGAGAAACGTCCCGCGGAATTTGATGCTGGTAGCGCGAATCGCATTCGCCGGGAGGAATCCCGCCGCGCCGGCGTTGGTGACGAAATCATCCTGGTCAACGCCATCGCCACTGATGCCGAGCCCTCCGACCAGCACTCCGGCTTTGTAAAGCGGAGTGCTTCCGGGAAACAGGGTGATGCCGTTTCCATTGGGAAAGCAAGTTGGCGCCGGATGCATGAAGTAAAGCTGCTGCTGTAAACAGTACGGCAGAACAGCAGCCGGCTTCCTGGCTGGGAACGGCGGCGGCGGCGTCAGCGTAAAGTCATCGCAAAACAGCGGCCCAGCAGTGGTGCCCGTGATGCCCGGTGGGTAGAACGGTTGCGCCAAAAACCCGATCGTGCGGCTGGTTACCGCAAGCGGCGCAGTTTCGCTGATATGAAGGTTGTCGCGCAGCCGTTTTCCCAAGCCGAAGGGATCGTTGGGATCG
>JBGPMZ010000007.1:0-16248 GCA_041487255.1 Binataceae bacterium (SeqCode)
CGGATGGCGGTGGCCGAGGTCGATGCGAGCCTGACCCGGACCCATGGCGACGTGTACATGCACGTGAGCGAATTCGCCTACTTCGTCGATGGGACCCCGCCTCCGCCCGACCTGGGCGCAATCGATCGCGAGCTGGCGAAGATGGACGACGAGAAGCGCGCCGGGGTCAAGGCCGTGATCGGGGAGGTCGGCGTGGAGCGAATCGCGCCAATCATCCAGTACCTCGCGCGGACCTCGGTGGCGGACCTGCGGGTGCTCATGGGGGTCAGCGACCCGCCCGAGGAGTATCGGACGATCGCGGGGTACCTGAGCGAGGTGGTCGAGGACGGGGCGACGATCCAGATTGGAGTGGGTGACCCGTCGTCGCAAATGCCTCGAATGGGGGCATTCGACCGCAAGATGGACCTGGGACTCCATACCGAGATGGTCGCGCCGGGAATCGCCAGGCTGGTCGATGCCGGCATCATTAATGGGCGGCGCAAGAGCATCCATCGAGGGAAAGCGATCGCGAACGCATGGTCGGGGTCGGACCCGGCGGATTTGGAAATCATCGACGATAATCCCGCGTTTGAAATATACGACCCCGAATATGTCCTCGATATCGGTGTGATCCGATCCAACCATAAGCAAACCTCGATCAATAACGCGCTTAGCATCGATTTGATGGGCCAAATTAACTCCGAAACGGTCACCGGAGCGCGCATGATCAATGGCACCGGGGGGCAGCCGGAGACCCATATCGGGGCATTTCTCTCCGATGGAGGTCGGGCGATTACGCTGCTCCAATCGACGGCGTTAGCGGGCGCGATATCGCGAATCGTGCCTCAACAAGAAGCGGGCGCAGTGATAACAGTTCCGCGATATTTTGCAGATACAGTGATAACCGAGTACGGAATTGCAAGGCTTTTGGGGAAGAATCATCGGGAGCGGGCGGCGGAATTGGTAGCGATCGCGCATCCGGAGCATCGGGCGGAGTTGCAATCCGAAGCGAAACGTCTGTTCGGATAGGCACGAATTAAGCCTAAAAGATGCATCATGCTAGCTATGGCAACGATTGTCTCATTATGGTACACATATGCAGACCTAGACACTGTTGAAGGGCATGGGTGGGCGGTGCTGCGGAGGTGCCGGGGGGATGTATCGGCTACTATCGCAGAAGAATACCAAAAGGAAGCATCGAATATGGCCGCGGCGCCCAAAGTTCTAACGGTTAACGAATTGGCGGACTATCTCCGGGTCCATCGCTCGACTATTTACCGGCTTCTGAAGAAGGGACAGCTGCCGGGTTTCAAAATAGGCAGCGATTGGCGATTTAACGTGGAAGTCATCGACGAATGGCGCTTGAAGCAGGGGGCGGGGCTGCTCGAAGAGGCTGTAGCGGCGGAGGAGACCGTACCCTCGCATCATGCGAGGCGCTGAAACATACCGATCCGGTCAGATAGTCTGATTTCGCCGGATCTGACCGGGTTGGCACGAGAATCGGGCGCCGCGTAGACTGGCTCGGCGATGCCAACCGACGTCTCTCATAAAACCCGATTTTTCACCGAATCCGTCATCCGTGAGATGACTCGCCGGGCCCTTCGGGTCGGCGCGGTTAACCTCGCCCAGGGATATCCCGACTTCCCAGCGCCGTCTGAGCTGAAGGAAGCCGCGAAACGCGCCATCGACGAGGACTACAACCAGTACGCTATCACGCACGGCTCGCCCAACTTCCGCGCCGCTATCGCCGCCAAGGTTCGCTCGTACAACAAGCTCGACTGCGACGCCGACAAGAACGTCACGGTGACCTGCGGCGCCACTGAGGCAATGATCGCCACCCTGCTCGCAGTGATAAACCCGGGCGACGAGGTCATCATTTTCGAGCCGTTCTACGAAAACTATGGCCCCGATGTGATCCTGTCCGGCGCGACCGCCCGTTTCGTCACCCTGCGCGACCCCGATTTTTCCATCGACCGTAAGGAGCTCGAGGCGGCCTTCACCCGCCGCACCAAGGCGATCATCATCAACACCCCGCACAATCCGACCGGCAAGGTTTTCTCGAAGGCCGAGCTCGAGATGATTGCGGAGCTCTGCCAGCGCCACGACACGCTGGCAATCACTGACGAAATCTACGAGCACATCATCTACGGAGGCGCGCAACACATTTCGATCGCGAGCCTTCCCGGGATGGCGGATCGCACGGTCACCATCAGCGGGCTATCGAAGACCTACTCGATTACCGGATGGCGCCTCGCGTACACCATCGCATGCGAACGGCTGACCTCGGCGATTCGCAAGGTGCACGACTTCCTGACCGTCGGCGCGCCGCATCCGCTGCAGGAGGCGGGCGCTGCCGCGCTGAAGCTGCCGCCGAAGTTCTATGCCGACCTAGCCATGATGTACGAGCGCAAGCGCGCGACCCTGCTCGGTGCGCTCACCAGCGCGGGACTCAAGTGCCGTTCGCCGCAGGGCGCGTATTACATCATCGCGGATGTCGGTCATCTGGGATTTGCCGATGACTTCGCCGCCGCGGATTTCCTGCTCGATCAAGTTGGCGTGGCCGCGGTGCCCGGTTCGAGTTTTTACCGGCACCCTGAGTTGGGGAAGCGCAAGATTCGCTTTACGTTTTCGAAGAGCGACGAGACCTTGGCGAGTGCGGCGGAACGCCTGTCGAAATTGAATGAGCGAATTCGCGGTCGTCGAGCAGCGGCGGCGGTGCAGTCCTAACGACCCAAGTCAGAGCGCTTTGCCGCCGCGAATCGCGCGAATCTTCGGCTTCTCAATTCCACCGGAAAGATAGACCAGCACTGTCCATACGCTACGCGAGGTTGGGTAGAAGACCAGCATGCCGGCGACCGCGATCGAACCGACGATCGCGACCTGAACCGGGTCGGAAAGATGCGTGGTAAAGTCGAGAATCAGCCATGCGATCAGAAATGCAACGGTCGCGACCGCATAATCGACATACATCGCGCCGAGTGACTCGCCCGGGTCCTTCCAAAAAATGACGTGGCAACTCGGGCAACTGCGATTCATTCGAAAGTGAGTTTCGAAGATGTTGCCGCGTCCGCATACCGGGCATTTGCGCGTCAGCGCCCTGCGCATGAGCATCGAGGTGGCCGAGGTCGCCATTAACGACATTCTATCGCGCGCGCCTCAGTGTGGCGACGCGGACGGCGAGGTAGCGGGTTCGAGGCTGGGCGGCGGGGTCCCCGGCTTCGAGGTGAAATGCTCCGGCAAATCGCGCACCGGCGTGATCTTGATCACCACGTTCGAGCCTTTGTCGTACTTTTCCTGGGTCGGCTTAAAAAGTCCGACGCGCGCCGTCAGATACTTCTCGGGATAGTCGGTGATGATACGCGCCTCAAGCGTCGGATCTTTCGTGATTTCTGCTTTGCCGATGAACGCGGGACCGTCTTCCGAGCCGATCCAAACCAGTGCCGGGCTGCCGCGTCCCACACGCTTCACCTTCCAAGAATCGGGCCGCGTATTGACAAGCAGGACGTGATCCGGGGTGGTGGTGAACCACACCGGCGCCGCTTTGCTTTGGGTGCCGTCTTTCCGGATGGTTGCGATATACACCAGGCTCGCCTTCGAAAACGCGTCGATGTCGCGCGGTGTCGCCTGCGAGAACGCGTCGCCGCCCGCAACGAAGACTACCAGCGCGGACACCAGCATCGAGCAGGAACTAAGCAGCCAAAATCGTCGCGTCATTAGGTTCCCCATCGTCAACAAGTCGAGTCAGTCTCCGAGAAAACGCCGCCTGACGAATACTTCGCCAAGGAACAGCATAATCGCAAGCGGCAACAGGAAGGGTTCGGCGCTGCGATGGACGGTGATCAGGGAGCCGCTCGGTTTCAGGATTTCCGCCGCTGGCGCATCCACTGCCCCTCCGGTTGCGAGCGCGAGATTCTTGAGCAGGGTTAGATTGCGCGGGCGAATTCGCACTTCATCGGCATCCGCCGCGGCGGTACCGATCGACGCGAACTCGCGTTGCATCAGGACACGCTCAGTATCGCCGCCCTTGATCATGAGCGCCACGGTGTACTTTCCGCGCGGCAACTGGCCGAGATCGCCCCGATAGAGCGATGCGTCGGCTTGCGTCATGGGAACGTCCATCGCATGGCCGGTGCCGGTCACACGCAACACCAGGTTGGAAACCGGACTGTTGTCGGCTTTCTCGGCCTCGATGCGCACCACGCCATCGGATGCGGTTTCGATCCTCATCGAGAACGCGCCGGCGTCGCCCTGGCGCATCGCCCAGTTGACCAGCTGCGACCAGAATTCCGCATAGCGATCCCATCGAATCCAGCTCAGGGTCGCGAGCGAATCAGGATCGGCGGTGAAAACCACCGCGCGGCCCAGCCCGTATTGCCATGCGGCAAGCAGTGGCGCGGAACTGTCATGACGCGTGATCTTGAGCGGAACCTGCGCACCGTCCTTGGGAATCGTGGTCGCGTAGTAGTCGATCGGCGGCAGGTCATGCAGGTTGATACCAGTGAGAATCGCGCTTGAGTTGCCAACCTCGAGTTCGGTGCGCCCCTGCTTGCGCCGATTCATCGCCTCGCGAGTGAGGCCCACCAGCAGCAGCGGCAGCTTCTCGATGTCCTGCACCCGGTAGAAAGTGCCGCCGGTTGCCTGCGCGAAATCCTGCAGCAGGCGCAGGTTCGCGAGGTCCGGGCCGATCCGAATGGTGGAGACCGGAATCCGCTGGCTGGCGAAATCCGCGATCAGCGCATCATGATCATGGTACTGGCGGTTAGTGTCACCGTCGGTCAGCAGGAAGATTTGCCGCACCGCAATCTTGCTGTCGAGGATCTCGCGCTGCGCGATTTCCAGCGCATCCTTGAAATCGGTGCCGCCGCCGGGTTCGAGCCGCTCGATACGGTTCTCCAGTTCGGCGCGATTCTCACCGAGCGGCCCCAGGTGCCCGAGCACATACGGCTGCGAGTCGAATGCGATAACTCCGGCGAAGTCGGTGTCATCGAGCTGGCGCATCAGCGCAATCGCGGCGGCCTTCGCGTAGCGGATGCGCTCGCTGTCGCGAACCGCCGGGTAGCGCGAGTCGTAGCTCATCGAGTTGCTGCGATCGATGCACAGGAAGACCGCAATCGGCTCGCGCGAGGGCGGCGGCGGTTGCGGTTGAAATTTGACCGGCAGGGTTTTTTCCAGCGGGGTTCCCGCGAAGCGCTCATCGCGCAGCGTCTCGCCAGTCGCAATCAACCCGCCGCCGAAATCCGACACGTAACGGTTGAGCGCGGTGGCTGATGCGTTACTAAGCGTCGCGACCGTCGCATCGGAGAGAACCACCGCCTGGTACGGAAGGTAACCTTCCGGGCGGGTCGGCAAGCTGCGCGGCGAAGTCACAGTGATGTTGTACTCGCGCAGCTTGAGCGCATCGAGCAAGCTTTCCGGTGGGGCGCTTCCCGCGACCAGAATTTGCGGCGGCGCAAGCACGGTAAGCGCTGTTTCCGCGTGCGAACTCAGCGCGGTCATCGAGGCGGGAGTACGCAGCCGCGCTCCCATCATGTAGGCGCCCGGTTGGTCGATTCGATAGGGCAGCTCGAACCGGTTGAGTCCGGGTTTTAACTCGACCGTTTCACCGCCGACCGGGTCATTGTCGTTCATCAGCTCGAGATTGATTTTGAGCGGTTGAGGCGCTTCGCTTTCGATCGCGATGCGAAAGGTGAACCGCTGATTCGCGCGCACCGCCTCGGGTGCTTCGAAACCGGTCAGGGCAACCCGCTGGGTGGTCGAAAGCGGAGGGGTGGCGGAAAAAACGCGGACCTTGTTTCCCAGCAGAGCGGCAACCTCGGACGCCGCATCGCCAACCGTCTGGTTGCCGTCACTTAACAGATAAATCTTCTTGTCGGCCTCCGGCGAGAACAAGCTGTCGGCGGCCGAGAGCGCCTCGCCGATGTCGGTGGCGCCCGAGTCGGCCGAGATCGGCGGCATGGTCAGGAGCCGCGGATCGCCCATCGGGAAGAGCATCCGCACGTCGCGCCCGAAACCGAGGATCGCAAACCGATCGTCCGGGCCGCCGGCCCGCGCCAGCTCGCGGGCTTTCAGGCGCATCCATTCGCGCTGATCGGGCGCGATCGAACGCGACTGATCGATCAGCGCGATCGTCTCGACCTGATGCGACGCGGTCAGAGTTGGGATTCCAAATCCGCTGAGCGCGAACACCAGCGCCACGAACGCCAGCACTCGAAGCATGGCTGCGGCGCCACCGGCCCAAATCCTGCCGCCGCGCACCGCCATCATCGCGGGCATCGCGATCAGCGGGGTCAGCAGCAACAGCCACAGCAAAATGGGACGCTCAAACATGCCGCATCCCCCATCGACGCGAGTTGCGTAACAGCAGCGCGGATTCGAGCAGGATCGCAATCACCGCGAATGCGACCAGCAGCGCTGTCAGCGGCTGCATTTGCCTTGGCGCCGGTAACGATTCCAATGCGCTCGCGGATTTCACCGGAGTGGCGGAAGCGGGCGTCGCGATTGTCGTCAAATCGGATTCCGCAGCGTCATAGTAATTCGCGTACGCGGCGGTCTTTGCCGAGGCAGATTCGACCGAGTAATGCCCCGGCTGCAGCGGGCGGAAACGCAGGCGGCCCCATTTGTCGCGCGAGGTTGAAACTGTAGTTCCATCGGGGCCGATAGCTTTCGCATCAGCGGGAGCCGGCACGGCGAGAAACGTTCCAGTCGATACGATGCGCAGTTGCGTCGGCGCCGTGAGCTCGCGCATCAGCTCCACCGTCGCGACCAACGCATCGAGGCGATCCGGATCGAGCAGCAAATGTTGGCGGATATCGAAGGCGACCAATCCGAACTCGCCCGAAGGCAACGATCCGGTCGCCGCCAGCGGCAATATGTCATGCGCACCGGTGGCGGTGCCGGATGCTCGAACCGTCATCCATTCGGGAACGATCATCGTGCGAGTCGACGACAAGGCCGTGGGAGCCGCATTCGCATCGGGACGTCCCTGATTGGTCATCAGCGCGGCCGGAAATGTACCGCTGATCCGCAGCCCGGGGATTTTCCCGCTGCTACTCGGCGGAGGAAAAACCAACAGGACCGATTGCGCTTTGACGCCCGCCAGGTAGCAGTCATGCATCACGGCGAGTGCGTACTGCTGGTCGCTCTTGAATTGCGCGGGGTCGGCGGTCGCGATGATGAAGTTGCTGTTCACTGCCAGAAGCACACGCGCGATATCGTCGCGCACTGCCGCATCCGGGGAAAGGACCAGGACCTGCGACGGGCTATCGACGGCGGCATACCCGTAGCGCTCGTTGTCGGCCTCGAGCGCATCGTGGGTAAGAATCCGCGCATGCACCAATCCGCCCGTTGTCAGTGGACCGAATGGCACCGTCACCTGTTCGCGAGGTCCAAGAATGAGGGTCTGGTGAAAGATTTCCTTGCCGCCGCTGTCGATCACGAATTCACCGGTCTGCGGCCGCGCACCGAAGTTCTTGATTACCGCGCGCCCGCGCGAGCTATTGGGAATTCCAGGATCCAGCGAAGCCAGCGCAGGTTGGCGGCCGGCTCGCCGCTTTGATGATAATGAAAGCCGGCGCCCAATCCCGCATCGGCAATGGTTGAAGCGGGCGGTTTTCGGTCGGCGAAAAATTCCACCTCACCCGCCGCACGCGCGCGCATCAGCGCGGCCGATAGCGCCGCCCGGCGCGCCGGGACTGCCATCGGATGTAGTCCGGCGATCGCCTGATGGATCGCCTCGCGATTGGCAGTCTCGGGATGAATCGGCTCGGCCTCGAGCGCATAGCCGATGAGACTGAAGCGATCGCGCTCAGGAGCTGCGTCGACGAGCGCATGCGCATGCTTCTTCGCCGCGTCAAGGCGCGTCCCACTTCCCTCGCGCGCACCCATACCCGCCGCGAGGTCGAACACCAACGCACGATTCGTCCCACGCACCGCAGCGGGAACGAGGCGAAGGTACAACCCGGCCAGCGCCAGCGTAAGGGCTCCGAGCAGCGCCATCTCGAGCCAGAACAAAGGATCGATGCGCAAATGCCGCACGCGCGCGGTCGGTGCCGCAGTCTCGTCGAACAGCAGCAGGCTCGAGACTTCCAGGGTTGGACGCGAGCGCGACCGGAGATAGATCGCGAGCAGAATCGCGATGCTGATCGCCCACAGCAGTCGGTTGGGATTGAGCAGGCCCACCTAGCGAATCACCCCCATCATCGGAAGCTCGCGCTCCAAAATCGCATCGAGGTGCCGGGCGCCGAATGCCTGCGCATAGATGATCGCATGGGCTAAGCAAAAATTGCGTACGCGTTCGGAAATCTCCGCGACCCGGCTTCGGCATGCGGCGGACAGCTCGGGACCGAAAGCAACCTCGCGCAACTCGCCGCTCTCGCTGTCGCGTACGCGATAAAGGCCCGGAGGATAGGAACCCTCGGATTCCATCTCGCCCATGACGTGCAGCAATTTGATCTCGTGCCCGGTACCCAGCAGGTGAAGCATCGCCTCTTCGAAATCGGTCTGATTGACGAGGAAATCGGAAATCAGGATCACCACGCCGGCCGGGCGGCGCTGCAAGAGCAGCTCGGCGACCGCAGTTGAGAGCCGCGTCTCGCCCGCGCACCGCAGGTCGTCGAGAAACGGTTTGAATGATGGGTACTGCTCGCGGCGGCGATAGAACGAGGTCGGTTGGAGCTTCACGCCGTCGCGACGCGATCCAAACGCCACGACCCGCACCGTATCGTTCTCGGCCATCCCGATGTAGGCGAACGTCGCGGCGAGCGCGCGTGCGAGGCCGAATTTGTCGTCGCGCTCCGGGAGCGCCATCGAGGCGCTCGCATCGAGCATCACCGTGATCTCGACCTGGCGCTCCGCGCGATAGGTGCGGATGAGAAGATCATCAAGCCGCGCGAAAGCGTTCCAATCGAGGAACCGCAGGTCATCGCCCTCGGCGTACTCCTTGAAATTTTCCGGCTCGATGCCGAGTCCCTGCACCCGTCCGATGGTGCGCTGACCCGCACGCACCGTGCGCGCCCGCCTGACGCCGAGGATCAGGCGATCGAGGCGGCGCAGAAAGTCCGGCTCGAATGCGCGAGCTTCGAGCATCAGTACACCCTAAGCGGGCCGCGCTGAATGAATCGAGCGCACCACGCGCTCGACAATATGCGCGCCATCGATGCCGTCGGAGTGCGCGGCATAGTTGAGCATGATGCGATGCGACAGCGACGACGGCGCAATCGCTTCGATATCTTCGCGCGCGACGTTGGCGCGTCCGTCCAGCAGCGCGCGCACCTTGCCTCCAAGTATCAGCGCCTGGGCGCCGCGCGGACTCGACCCGAACATCACGTAGCGATTGACGGTTTCCTCGTGCACCGCCTTGGGCGAATCGGAGACGAACTTGGAATTCGCGGGCTGCGTCGCGCGAACCATGCGAGCCGCATACTGCTCGATCGCGGGCGCCGCGATGACGTTGCGCACCAGTTTCTTGAGCGTTTCGATGCGCGGCGACGCCTCCTCGCGCGAGAACACCGCTTCGATGCCGGCTTCCTCGGGTCCGGTCGTAGTCGAGATGATGCGCACCAACTGCTCCTCATCGGGATAGTTGAGCTTGACCTTGAACAGGAAGCGATCGAGTTGCGCTTCCGGCAGCGGATAGGTGCCTTCCATCTCGATCGGGTTCAGGGTCGCCATGACGAAGAAGGGCGGTGCGAGTGGATAGGTTTTCGCCGCGACGGTGACCTGCAGCTCCGCCATCGCCTCGAGCAGCGCCGACTGGGTTTTCGGGGTCGCGCGGTTGATCTCGTCGCCCAGCAGGATGTTGCAAAAGACCGGGCCGCGCTGGAATTGAAAATCACGCCGGCCATCTTCGCTGCTGAGGATGACGCGCGTGCCGGTGATGTCAGCCGGCATCAGGTCGACGGTGAACTGGATGCGATTGAAACTCAGATTGAGCGCCAGGCCGAGGGTTTTCACCAAGGTGGTTTTGCCGGTGCCGGGCACGCCCTCGATGAGGACATGGCCGCCCGCGAATAGCGCCATCAGCAATTCCTCGACCGCCTGCTCGTGGCCGACGATAACCTTGTGAATCTCGGATTGGAGGCGCCGGAAGACACGGGCGAAATCGCCCACCGTCGGCATCTCGAGGTTGCTTGCTTCGCTCATCGTTCGAAGACTCTCTTTATCGCCGCGCGATCTTCTTCGGGCACCGATGCGCGCGCGATTGGTTCGTCGGGATGCTGACTGGGGTTGAGAGGCGTGCGGACTTTGGGCGGCAAATAGGCGTGGCCCGCGGCTTTAGGACCCCTCGTTTCGGAACGCGCATCGATCGAGATCTCGAATCCCTGGCCGCCGAGCTTGGGATCGGCAGTCGGGCCGAAGAGCGTATCGGGATCGGCGCCGACACCATGCGCGGAACTGCCGTTGCTGGCCTGTTCGCTATTTGACTGGTCGGAAGACTTGTCCGCCGATTGGTCGGAGCGATTTGCTCGCTGGTCGGGCGTGCTGACTTCATCACCCCCGAATCCCATTTCGTTGTTTTTCTCGGATTCGTTCGGGACCATGTTGTTGGGATTCGGGCTCGACGACTCGTTGGTCTTCTCATGCTCGAAATGCGCGTCGGCATCCTCACCCTTGCGATGCGGATTGAGTTTGAGCGGATGCTTTTCGAGCGGGTTCAGCTCCTGCGTATTCTCTGCCAGCTTCAGGGTGAGCCGCGAACGCTGCGGATGGCGCCCGGTGAGCTTGTCCTGAAGACGCCCGGCAAGGCTCTTCGCATGGTTCATCATCTTGTCCATCGGGGTGTCCGAGGCCTTGCCGCTGCCCGCCGCGCCCTCCGCCGCGAGCTTTTCCTCGAGCCGCCGCATGGTGCGCGCGTCGGCATGAACTTCGACCCCGTCGTCGGAATCGGAATCGGCTGCGCGTAGATGCAAATCGTTCAAGTCCAGCGAAATCTGGTCCTGATCGAGAGGAACAGGAATCGGCTTGCCGTGCAGGCGCGCGATCAAGGGGACGATCGCGACCGCCAAGACCAGCGCGCCGATAAAGCCGTAGACCGAGCGCGAGATGCGGCGCGCCTCGATGCGCGCCGGCTCAAATTCCTCCCGACGACTGAGCGTGTCTTCGATCAGATACGACCACAGCAGCAAATGCTCAGGGGAGTGCCCGAGCCTGACGACCTTTTGGCGTTGCCCCATCTCGACGATGGTTTCCAAGCGTCCCTTCAACTCGGCACGGCGATCGGCGATTGATGCGGCGCCGCCGCGATTCACATGCATCCGCCATCCGGCGCGGACACTGTTGGTTACTCCCGCGACGGCAAAGAGGCCGAGAATCGCCGCGCAGACAAGAAACATCAACGGTTGCAGGTAAAAGGCCGCCAGAACGAGGATCGCGCCAATCGCGATGGTCCAGCCGAGAGTACCGAAGGCTGCCCGCTGCCACGCCAGGGAGTTCAGCCGGCGCCGAATAGAGCGGATGCGGCCGAAAATCAGCCCCAGTTTTTCTTCGGTTTTGCGCACCTGATGGAGAGACGACATTTGAACTTCAGGCAAGTTGATCGAGAATAGTTTAACCCCCGATTCTGCGCAACGTACTTTCTGCGTGCGACTTTCCGGTTGCCGAGGCACCTCCCGGGACCTCAGAAGGTCCACCCCAGGATCGTCTTGACGAATGTCCCGTTGCTCGCGCGAGTCAGGCCGATGCCCACGCCAATGTTAATCTCCATTTGCGGAAGCAAGTCGAAATTCAGCGCCGGCACGATGAAGTGCTGCTGATGCTGCACGCCGGGTAGCGAGCGAATCGGCCCCAGGTCGCCGTAGTACTCGATCGCCGGCGACAGCCACCGAAAGAGTTGATCGTACTCAACCTCGCCCTGAGGTGAGATCGTTACCCCCTTATGCGTGCCGGGTCCGGCGAATGGCTTGTTGAAGGGAAGATTGGCGATCAGGGTAAACTTCCCGAGATGCGTCTCGGCGATCGGGCGCATCTCCAGCGTCAACGGCTGGTCCTCGGCGGCGCGGCGCATGTAGTCCAACTCGAGGTTGCCTCCGAACGACACCGGCCAATCCATCGTTTGCGGGATACCGAAATGCATCTTGGTCCGTGAACCCGCGTATTCGTAATGGCCGTTGTCGAGTTTCGCCGTGCAGAGGTACTGGCCGACCTCCAGATACGGCAGCACTCCGTATGTCGCTTCGAGGGTCTCATGAATTTGGTACGGTCCGATTTCGCTTTTGGCCTCGCTGCCGGTCGCGCTGGTGACGCTATTTGAATGCAGCTCCAGATCGAGGTGACCCTGCGGATCCGTTTCGGTCGGATAAATCTGGATCTCGTAGAAATCGATCGCGAAGGCGTCGCCGGCGGCCACGGCGATCGCAATCGCGACCATCGCGGCGGCCAATCCTTTCCAGGCGAAATTCATTCGATGCGAGGCTACTTGGGTGGCGGCAAGCCGGCTTCATCGCGCGCGATCAGCGCCAACGCCGACCAATCCATTTCCTCGCGTCCCTTCGCGATACTAGCCAGCAACCGGTCGCGCAGTATCGATGCGATCGGCATCGGTGCGCGCACCTCGCCACCCGTGTTCAGGACCAGCTCGACATCCATGAGTCCGAGCGGCAAACGAAACCCCGCCGGTGTATGGCGCATATTCGCGATCGCGTTTCCGTACCCCTGATAAACCGGGCATGCGAACAGCGTCGAGCTGAGCATCTCGATCGCGGCTACACGATCGATGTTGCTCTTTTCGAGCATCGCAAGCGCCTCGGCCATCGATTCCATCGCCGCCGCGATCAGAAAATTTCCCGACAACTTCACCGCATTCGCCGCGCCCGGATCCTCGCCGAAGTCGAACGTCTTCTGCCCCTTGGCGTCGAGGATCTCCTTTATCCGGTGCTTGGCCTCCTGCGGACCCGAGGTGCAGATCCAAAGGCGCTTCGCATACGCCGCCTCGGGCCGGCCGAACACCGGCGCCGCGACGTAGATGCTTCCGTTCTCGGCATGATACTGCGCCAGCTTGCGCGAGGTCGCGGGTGCGATGGTGCTCATCGAGATGTGGATGCCGCCGGGCGCGAGGCGATGCGCGATGGTATCGACGCCCACCACCACACCTTCGAGCGCGGCATCGTCGGCGAGCATCGTGACGACGATGCCGCCGGGCGATGCGACCGCGGCAGAATTCGACATCAGCTCCGCGCCCAACTTCACCAGAGGATCGGCCTTCGAGGCGGTGCGGTTATAGACGCGAAGCTTGTGACCGGCGGCGAGCAGGTTCGATGCCATCGGAAGTCCCATCGCGCCGAGTCCGATAAATCCGATTTCCATGTACAGGATCCTCCTGAGAAGCAGTTGGCGGCTCGAGCTATCGCGAGTGAACGACGCCGATTTTCGGGCATTCGGTTTCGATCGGGCATCGCGAGCACCACGGTGACACCGGTTGGCAGAGTGTCTGACCGAATGCGACGAGAATCGTATTGTAGTCGATCCAATGGCGGCGCGGCAGAACTTCGCGCAGCGCCATCTCGGTTTTGTCCGGGGTCTTGCTCGCGACCAGGCCCCATCGGTTCGAGATGCGATGCACATGCGTATCGACGCAAATGCCCGGCTTGCGAAACGCCTGCGTCACCACGAGGTTGGCGGTCTTGCGCCCCACGCCATTGAGCGTCAGCAGGTCATCTATATCGTCCGGCACGCGCCCGCCGAACCTGCTGATGAGATCGGTGCAGATTCCGCGAATCACCCGCGCCTTGGTGCGATAGAACCCGACCGGATAGATGAGCCGCTCGAGGGTCTTCGGTGCGATCGCGAGCATCGCCTCGGGAGTGCGCGCCTTCGCGAACAACCGCTCGCATGCGACGGCGGTGGTTTCATCCTTGGTGCGCAGGCTCAGGATGCATCCGATGAGGGTGAGAAACGGACTCTGATTCTGTTGCGCGGCAAGCGCGACGATCGGCGCATTCCACTTCGCGGATTCGCGACTGAGGATGCGCAGCAACTTCGCAACCGACTTCCCGCTCACCGGACTCTTAGGAAGACCGCGACCCGACCCCGCTTTGGAGTTGCGTTGCGAAATAGAGCTTTCGATGGGTGAGGGAGACGTCGGTTTCAATGCGAAGAATGCGCTTCAGCGTTCCGAATTCGATTTCGGCTGCGGCTCGGCGATCGGAAATTCGCCTTCTTCTTGCGGAGGTAAGCCGTTCCAGATCAAAACATCGGGACAGAGATCCGCTCCGTTCGGCCAAACGACGCTGCCGTCCTGAGCTCGGACTCGTGCGAACTCGCTTGCGTCGGAGCGAATTTTTTCGAAGATCGGACCCCGCAAAAGCGGCCCCACGTCGCGCTCGACCTGGGACCCATCGGTAAGCGTTAAGCGCAACCTGAAAGCGCCCAGCGGTTCCACCCTTACAATTCGCAACAATGACATTTCTTCTGGTCTCGCCATCGATTCTATTCCAACGGTTCGATCGATGTCAGCACTTCGCCGGCGCGCGCCCGTTGCCAATCCTCGACCAGTTCGGTTCGGTGCAGACCCGCCCATTCCCGGACCAAAGCCAGCGCCCGCGGTGGAAGAAACCCGCGCAACACAATCAACGTAAGGATTTCGATCAATACCTCGTGTTCTCCGTACGATGCATGAAAATGAGCTGGCTCGTGGTCGTTGTAGAACATGCGAATCACGATTCCAAAAAATCGGCTTAGCTCTGGCATGAGAAACGATCCCGCGATTCGATATCTGACACTGCCGGTTTGGTTTAATAGTAGTCCGTCAGCGCGGAATCTCCAGGATCGGCCTCCCTCAGCGTGCACTTCACCTTGATTGACGATTCCCTCGCTTTGGGACTAGCGTTCCGCAGCATCGCGGGCGCATGCGCGCGGCACTTCGCGGGAGGCTTTCCATCATGGATGTCGGCAAGGACAAAATGCTCGAGATGTATCGCTCGATGCAGCGCATTCGTCAGTTCGAAACCAAAACGCGCGACCTCGCGCTCGCCAACGAGCTGCCGGGCTTCGTCCACGTCTCGATTGGCGAGGAAGCGTCGGCCACCGGCGTGTGCGCGGCGCTGCGCAAGACCGACTACATCACCTCGACCCATCGTGGCCACGGCCATCTCCTCGCCAAGGGCGGCCAGCTCAACCGCATGATGGCGGAGCTCTACGGCAAGCGCACCGGCTACTGCAAGGGCAAGGGCGGCTCGATGCATATCGTCGACTACTCACTCGGCATCCTCGGCGCCAACGGCATCGTCGGCGGAGGCTTGCCGATCGCGACCGGCTCCGCGCTCGCCGCAGTGGTCCGGGGCAAGGACGACGTGACCGCATGCTTCTTCGGCGACGGCGCCTCCAACGAGGGCACGTTTCACGAATCACTCAACCTGGCCGCGGTGTGGAAGCTGCCGGTGGTTTTCGTATGCGAGAACAACGGCTACGGCGAGTTCACCCCGATGCAGACCGTGACCTCGGTGCGTGACATCGCGCAGCGCGCGCACGGCTACAACATCCCCGGGCACATCGTGGACGGCAATGACGTGATGGAAGTTTTCCGCTTCGCCAGCGAGGCGGTCGCGCGAGCGCGCGCGGGCGAAGGCCCCACGCTGCTCGAATGCAAGACCTATCGATGGGAAGGGCACGTCGTCGGCGAGGCGGCATTCCTCGGCGAGGGTGCGTATCGTCCGACCGCGGAAGTCGAAGAGTGGAAGCTTAAGTGCCCCATCATCCGCTATCAGCAATTTCTGCTCAGCGGCGGAAAGATCGCGAAGGCGGAACTCGATCGCATCGACAGCGAGACCACGGCGGAACTCGAGGACGCGATCAAATTCGCGCGCGAGAGCGAGTTCCCCGATGTCTCCGAAGTCACCGACGACGTTTACGCAGAATAGCGAGGCGCGACGATGCCGCAACTAAATTTCATTCAGGCGATCAACAGCGCGCTCGTCGAAGAAATGGAGCGCGATCCGCTCACCTTCGTGATGGGTGAGGACGTCATCCTGAGCGCATTCGGCGCGACCAAGGGACTCATCGATAAATTCGGTCCGGTGCGCGTTCGCAACACGCCCATCGCCGAGGCAGGTTTCGTCGGCGCGGCAGTCGGCGCGGCGATGGCGGGAACGCGGCCCATCTGCGAAGTCGAGTTCGCGAGCTTTTTCTATTGCGCATTCGACCAGGTGTGCAACCAGGCCGCGAAGCTTCGCTACATGTCGGGCGGGCAGGCGACCATGCCGATCACATTTCGCGCGGTCTACGGCGCGATGGGCGGTGCGGCGGCGCAACATTCGGAAACCGTCTACGCGCAGTTTC
>JBGPMZ010000008.1:0-14863 GCA_041487255.1 Binataceae bacterium (SeqCode)
AAGCGTCGCGCTCCTCGAACGGAAGCAGTGCGGTCATGTCGGTCTGCAGTTCGACGCCGCGATGTAGTTGAAGCACCAGAATCGCGCTCGCGGCCGCGACCACCAGAGCCCAGGCGAACGCAGCGATCTTCATGCTCAGTGGGCCGGCTGGTTGCTGTCCAGAAGGTGCGTGTCGTCGCCGCTCAACGCCGCGCTTGAAACAGTCTGGTCGATGAACACCATGTGCTCCGAATCGCCGTTGCTGCGATTGATGTCGACGGCGTCGACCACTTTCCCGCCGGTGACAACTATCGAGGCGAGCATTGAAGCGATCGGGTCCTCGGGTCGCAGAGGCGTGAGAACGGTGCGCCACGCAGTGCGATCTCCGGTCGTCTTGACCACAAAGTCATGCCGCATCGCGGCCCAGTCTCCCATCAAAGCGCCGTTGAGCATGTCATAAAAATGCGCGATGAAGGGGACCTTTGCAGAGTCGATGTGCTGAACTTCATTGCCATTCAGAATCTGACGGATCGCCGCTGGAGTAATCACGATAGTCGTTTGGATCGGAACGTCGATGCGCCAAATGAGACCTCGGCCCGGAACGAGCACGAACGCGCCCTGACTCTTGAGCGTCGAGGCGAGCCCCTGGAGGTGACGTTCCTGCACGAAGCGGCCGTGGAGAGTTTGACCCGGCGCCAGCGTTGGTCCCATCGCTATTTCCGCAGAGCAAATGGATGCAAGCGTAGCGATCGCGATTGTGAGGATGACCGATTGTGCGGCCACGCGAATCACAGCGCGCGTCGCACCTTCTCGACCAGGGCCGGTGGAGTTTCGAAGCATAGCTCCCTGCTCTCTCGATCGACGGTAACCTGGATGGTGTGCGCCTTGGTTAGAATCTCGCCGGTGCCGGCATCGGTGATGACGTAGTTGGTCTTGAGGCGATTTTCGTATTCGACCAGCGTTGCGGTTACCTTAACCGTTTGGTTGGGATTGATCGGTCGCACGTACTTGATACGCATGTCGACAATCGGCCAGGCGAATTCGCTTTCCGACATTTCGCGGTAGCCGAAGGAAATTTTCTCGAACAACGCGGCACGCGCCTGTTCGAAAAAGCGCGGGTAGTTGCCGTGCCACACGATGCGCATGGGATCGAGATCGTAGAGCTGAATCTTGATGACGACCTCGACGGAAATCATTGCCGGTCGACCTTTTCCGACGCGGCCGGCGACTGCCAGAAGTCAAAAAAATTGTACCATTGATATGGATCGATCAGGCAGAAACTCTCCAGCCGCTGCGCATAGCGTGCGGTCCACGACGAAAGCGCGGCTTGCTTGTCGCGGCGCGGGAGACTGATACGCTCGGCGAACATTTCGAAATACAAACTATAGCGGCCCTCCTGCCGGATACAGAACATTAGATAGACAGGACATTCAAGCAGATGCGCAAGTACGTATGGGCCTTGTGGAAACGGTGCGTCACGGCCTAGAAACGGCGCCATGCTGATGCGCTCGTCGCCGCGAACCGGAGTGCGGTCGCCGGCAATCGCAACCCAATCGCCGCGCTCGATCGCGTCCTTGAGCGCGATCATGGTTCCGGGGTTGAGGTCGGTGACCTGAATCGTATCGGCCATCGCCTCGGGCCGGAACTGGCGCAGGATGCGCGAAAAATTCTCCGCATGAATCGTATGCACAAGAATTTTTAGTCGCGAGCGCTGCGCGTCATCGAGCAGCGCCCGGCTGATGTCGATATTGCCAAGATGGGAGACGATCAGCAGGATCCCCTGTCTGCTGGCGGCAGCACTATCGAGAGTGCTTTTGTCAATCGCCACGACCTCGTTGGACTTCATGCCGCCGAGCCACGCCGCGAACGTGTCGACCGTCTTTCGAGCGAATCCAAACGAATGCTTGAAGGTCGCGAGCCAGCCAGGTTCGTAATCGATACCCTTGGCTCGGTAAGCGCGCCGCAGAAACTCTCGTGACGCTCGACGCTGCTCGGCGCCGGTCAGGTGGAAGTACAGCGCGATTGGAAGGACGGCCACGATGCATCCGTTGCGTCCAATCACCCGATAGACCAGCGCCAGAAAACCCAGGCCCCAATACGCTCCGCGCTCCGCGAGCGAGGCCCAGTGACTCGATGCATCGTCAGGCGGGCGCGAACGGCGAAGCATCGCGGGCGCTCGCAACGGCAGCCCGAGAACGAGTTTTGTGTGCGTCACGGTGATCAGCCAATTGTCACGAATCAAATGGAAGTTCGAGACGTTGCCGGGCCGATAAACCACTCGCACGGGAACCAGGAAGACCG
Source organism: Binataceae bacterium (SeqCode) (assembly GCA_041487255.1). Lineage (GTDB taxonomy): Bacteria > Desulfobacterota > Binatia > Binatales > Binataceae > DATGKG01. The sequence goes on from JBGPMZ010000008.1 coordinate 2,281, forward strand.
GTACTCCGCCCTGGATCAAGCGGACAAATATCTCGATGTCGAAATCCATTCGATGCCCCAGCCGATGGCACGCCTGGAGCTTCCTCACGCCCTCGAGGGGATATAGACGCAGGCCGCACATTGTATCGACCGGATGCAGCGTGAGGGTTTCGATGCCAACCCAGAAGTGCGTAATCGAGCGGGCGATCCGCCGTCCGCGCGGCATGCTGGTATCGTGGACCGGCGCGCCCGCAATCAGCGCATCAGGATGTGCCGCGCCCAACGCAATTAACTCGGCGAGCTTCGAAAGATCGTGCTGTCCATCGGCGTCGACCTGCAGCGCATGGGTAAAGCCGGCCGCGCGCGCCAGATCGAAGCCCCGCATCACTGCGGCGCCTTTGCCGCGATTGGTGTCCAGCCGGTCTACGGTCACCTCGCATTCGGGCGCGTGAAGCGCGGCCAGCGCGGCGCGCGTGGGTTCGTTGCTCCCATCGTCGATAATAAAAACCGGCAGCTCGAGATCGCGCAGATGGCGCACCAGAACGCCGACTAATTCGCTGTGATTGTAGCTCGGAATAATCGCGCAACAGTTGAAGGTCATGCGTGGGCGAAGCCTACCTGGCCCGAAGAGCATGCGCCGTCAGCATCGGTGTAGTCGAACTGAATGCTGTTGCGCGAACGCACGTGCTTCAAACTCAGTGTGACGCGATGATTGGGACGGATCGGTTTGCGAAACTTGATCCGAACCGTGCCGGCGCAAACAGCGCCCAGCGCAAAGTACTGCGCTCCGTAGTGAATCGCCCAGTCAAGTTGAACCACGCCCGGCAGTATCGCGAATCCCGGAAAGTGGCCGCGGAAGTATAGCAGCGTTTCCGGAATGACCAGGCTCAGCTCGACCCGATCTTCAGACTGCGCGACAGCGGTGATTTCGGGACTCTGAATCTCCGACTCCGTGGATCGCGCCGCCACCGCGCTCATTCGGATTGCTCCAACAACGCCCTCACGTCATGAACACGGCGTTTTCCGAGCCCATCCATCGGCATGAGATCGACGAAACGCCAGCGCCGCGGCAGAACCGCGATATCCTCAGTCGAGGAGAGTTCGCGGCGAAGCATCCGCTCAAAGCGAAACTTGCCGAGCCGTTGGTGTTCGGCAATTCCCGTGGCCGACAGCTTCACCACCGCGCCGAGAGACGTGCGACTGCCACCAAGGACAACCACGGCGGCCTCGTTGACCCATCGAAGCGCCGCGATCTCGCGCTCGAGTTTTTGGAGGCTGACCCGTTTGCCCTCGATCTTGAAGATTCGATCGACTCGCCCGTCGAGGCGGAAACGTCCATCGGCGGCAAATGAAATTCTGTCAGCTTGCTCGCTCCAGTCGTGATCCGACGCATGCGGAGAGCGCAGCATCAGAACGCCGTCCTCGCGCGCGGCAACTTCGACGGAGGGAAAGGGCTGCCACAGGACCGGCTCCGCCGCGCCGCGACGCCATGCGATAACGCCCGCCTCGGTGCTCCCGAAGATCTCGGTTGGGGTGCAGCCGAAAATTCCAGTGGCCTCGATCGAGGAGGCGGCTGGCAAAGGTGCGCCCGCAGTGATGATCAGGTGTGGCCGCTTCGCCACTGGTACGGGCGCAAGGCCGCCCAGCCGCGTCAGTTGCGCGGGGCTCGAAACGAGCATCGAGGGGCCGTTCAATTGCGCCATCAGCGGTTCCCACATGACGTGGAACTCCGAATGAAATGGCCGGCCCGACACCATCGGCCACATGATTCGAAACGTCATTCCGAAGACATGCTGATGCGTCACGGTGCCGATAACCGGCGCGCTGCCCAGTTCCGCGCCCCACATCTGTTCCAGCACTGACGCCTCGCGCTCGAACAGCATCAGCGACTTCTCGACACGCTTCATCTCGCCAGTTGAGCCCGAGGTGAAAAAATCGATTCGGCTGTTGGCGACATCGAGCTCAAATGATGCGGCCTCGACGCGGCCCGACTCCAGCGTGATCTTCTGTGGAAAATCGATTTCATCCGAGTCAGTCAATAGCGCATCAAACTCGCTCGCGAGGCTTCGCAAGGTGCCGGATTGCGCGTTTGGCGGCAAAATTACCCTGGCCCCGATCTTCACCAACGCGAGTACGCCAACGATGAACCAATAGCCATCGGTGCAAACGACGGCGCCGCGACGAATCGCGCTAGCCGAAAGGCGATCGGCATTGTGCGATACATCGGCGCGCAGACGCGCCAATGTAATCTCGCGGCCATCCTGGATCGCGATGCAATGTGTGTCGGGCCGCGCACCTCCGAGCAGGTCCGATAAGGATACGATGCTCATGCGGGACGCCGGATGCGTTGGTGGACGACCTGGCGAATCAGGAGCTCGGCGGAGAACATTACCCCGATCGCAATATAGGAGATGAATCCGTTGTAGAGCGTCCACACCTTGAGATTGCCGCGAAGCGCCGTCGCGGCGGAGATCGCGGCATTGATGAGGAAGAACAGCAGCCACGCGATGGTGACCTTGCGCAGATAGGAATTCACCTCGAGCGGGAGATCCGGATGACGAATCCGCGCGATCTGCTCGACGATCGTGGGAGGCCATAGGAGCGAATACGCGAAAGCCGCTGCGAGCGCGAGGCTCAGGAGCACCGGGTAGGCCTTGAGACCTACCATCGGCGAATGCGCGGCGAGAATCAGCAGTGCGCCGGCAGCAATCAGGATCGGCAGGGTATTGCGGCTGTTGTGCTTGCGTCCGAGTGCGAGCCGGGCGCCGAGCAGCGCCAACAAGCAGACCGCGAAGAATCCGGCGGGCAAGATCCGCAGCCCGAAATACACCAGAAATGGATACGCGAGCCCGATCGCAAGCAGTGCGAGGTCAAGACTGAACGCCATTTTTGACCTGCGCATAAATCTTGTCGACGACATCACCAATCGTGCGCACGCTCTTGAACTCTGAGGGCAGGATCTTGCGGCCGGTATATTCCTGCAGCTTTACCACCAGATCGACCGCATCGATGCTGTCGAGATCGAGATCGTCGGCCAATCGCGCATCCAGCGTGATCTTCTCGGGCGGCAGGTCGAACAGGTCCTGCAGATATTTCGCAAGCACAATCGCAATGTCGCTCTTCGAGACCATCAATGAGATTCCTGCCCCGCCAGATACCGTGCAATGCTCCGAACCGTCTCGAAGATCGCGCGGATTTCATCCTTCGATCCCTGAACCTTGATGCCATACTTCTTGCGTATTGCGACGCCCAATTCCAACCCGTCGATAGAGTCCAATCCCAGCCCCTTCCCGAACAGCGGCTCCTCGCTGCCAATGTCCTCAGGCGCGATATCTTCGAGATTGAGCGCGCTCACGATCAGCTCTTTCAATTCGCGTTCGAAGTCAGGCACGGTTCAGCCTCGCGCAGTAATCCGCTTCCAGGTGCGACACCAATTTGCGCGCGCTCATCGCACGCGACTCGGAACCCAACTTGAGAAATTGCCGGGAATCGATTTCGTCCGCCACTTCGATTCGAAAGGTGGGCCGACAATCGGGAATCTTATAGTACGGCTCGCCCTTAACCAACGTAATCGGATCGCAGGTGATGGTTATCGGTTGCAAGGTTGCACCGGTCAGCGTCGCAATGTGCGCAAATCCTCGATGAAAGCGCAGCGGTTTGCCAGGCACCGAGCGGGTGCCCTCGGGGAAAATGATCAGGTTGTTGCCGGCCGCCAAGGTCTCGCGACATTTCTCGATCAGGACCTCAGGCTCATAGTCATTGCGAATGTAACCCGCGGACCGAACCAGCGAGCGCAACAACGGATTGGCAAACAGCTCCGATTTCACGACGCACTTCGCATCCGGCAGGATCGCCATCAGCAGCACGATGTCGAGGAGCGTCGGGTGATTGGCGATGATCAGCTTTCCCCTACACGCGGAGAGTTTCTCGGCGCCAACCACCTCGAGGCTGATGACGCCCATCCCCCTCAGCATCGCAAGGTAGACCCGAAAGCTCTCGCGAATGATGGCTTGGGCGCGGCGATTGCGCGTCTGCTCGTCCTGAACGAACAGCGTGGCGATCGGGATTACCGTCCTGGCAAGGAGGAACCCGCCCACGCCGAGCGCGGCGAAGGCAAACGCCGTCCAGACCAAACGCCATATGTAGAACACCCCTTTAACCACAACGCCGCCATCGCCATTGGCTGCGCTCGCCAATCAGAGTTTTTTCGCGTTCGCCCGAGAGCATGAACCGGATGAAGTCCAGCGCCTGTGAGCTGGCTGACTGTAGTTGACGCAGCCTGACGCGCGGTCCGACCTCGATGCTGAAATCATGGCCGTCGTAGCGTGGCTGCGCGAGCAGCAGAGCCACCGCGACGCAAGTTTCGGCGCCGTCCTCGATCTCGTCGTAAGGCAGCGGCACCAGGTCGTCGCAATAAACCACCATGACCCGGTCGCCCGAGGCATCGTTCAGGCACGCCACGCCTTCCAGCAGTCCGTAGGCGAAACTATCGGCGCCGGCGGCAATGGCGGTATGCCCTGCAGTGTTGCCCCATGCAATCGAGAGCAGGCCGGCGAGCGCATTATGCACCGAGAGGCTGAAATCCGCAGGTGAAACGGGATCTTGGGCGACGAGCGAATTGAGGATCCTCAGAGTCCGATCGAAGTCACCATGCCTGGAACAAAAGATGAAACGCGCCGTGCGCTGCTCGGAGAGCGCATAGCCGGCTCGAAAGGCCATCTGTCCGACCTCGCTGATGCGTCGCCGTAGCATCGGAGGCAAAACCACCGCGGGTCCGGCTGGCTCACCCTGCGGATTTCCTACACCGCGTGACCATGATACCCAATCATCGCGGGTTTCCAGGCCGGGGCCGCAAGCCATCCAGTCTTCGATGCGGAAACGCGCGGTGGAGGTCGCTTGCACAGCCTCGTTCATCTCGCCATCCGCGACCGGCAGAATATTTGTCGCATAATCAATGATTTAACCGTGAATTTACTTCGCCGCAGAACAGAAGGGTAGAGGCGAAACCAAAACGATAGACTGGGCGTTGTGAGGTGCTAAAGATGGTTTTCGACATCGTATGAGCGTTTCAGGAAAACCGGTTCTCGCAGTCGCATACAGAAACCTCGGAGCGCTGCCCACTCCTTCGAGCGCCGATGGTCCAGCTCTGGGTGGCGATGCGGCGAAGTTGGACCGCCGAACGCGCCGGAGAATGCAGGGTGACGCGGCCGAATCGCTGCTCCGGGATCTGCTCGGACTCGCGGGCGAACGTTCCCCGGATGCGAAAGTGACGCGCAATCATTTTGGCAAACCGATTCTCGTCACCTCGAATGGCCCCAGCGCGATCCAGGTTTCCCTGAGTCATAGTGGTCTCATCTCACTTGCGGCAATCACCAACCTCGGCGAGATCGGCGTGGACCTCGAAGCCCGCGCTCCGAGGCGTTCGATTTCGGAGATCGCGGCCTACGCCTTCGGTCCGCAAGAACAACGGAGCGTGGAATCGGACGGGCTGTTGGCCTTCTACCGAATCTGGACGCTGCGGGAAGCAATGGCCAAAGCGCGCGGGCTCGGATTCCCGATCTTAACCGATCGGCGCGACTATTTTCCCAACGCGCCGGATTCGGGAGCCTGGCAACGCGAGATCGATGGACGTGGATGGCTATTCTGGACCGGTGACCTCTCCGGTGAATACGCGGTCGCCGTTGCTATCGCACTGCGATCTCCATTCCACGAAGATTGCATCGCGGACCTCACGCCGCGCCCATTCGACCGACCAGGAGAACCTCCCTATTTTGCCAGCTTGGCGACGGTTCCCTTGAATGCGGCGCCCGCAGCCGCGAATCCGGCATGACACTCGTACCGGGTTGGGTCCGAAATATCATTCTTCTTGTAGTAACTGTGGATGTTGATCACGGCGTTCCCGCCTTCGTCCGCAGCGCGCTTCTTGAAGCTCAGAAACGCCGAGAGGGCGACCCACTGGCAGGCTTCCGCATCGGTCTTGTTGAAGGCATTGGTCTTCGGATTGGAAACGAATTCGCCGAGAGACTTTTCGACCTTTGGATGTGGTTGATCGTCGAAGTAGAACGAAACCCCGGTTAACTGGTCCCCATATTTGTTCAGCACGTCGGCATACGGCATCATCAGTGCTCCGGGCAGCGGCTGACCGGAGATCGTGCCGCCCGAAGCAGGTGCTTGCGCCGGGGCGGGTGCTGAACTCGATCCCACTGCGGCCGCAGGCGCGGCTTGCGAGCTATCATGCGGCGCGCGACAGGCGGGCAGAACGGCTAGAGACGCCAGGAATACGAGCAGGACGTACCTATTCATTGGTTTTCCTCTTTTAGGAAGCGGGTTCCGAAGAAAAATATGCCGCCATTAAAAATCGCGGCGCGGCGCTCGTGCATCCAGCGCAGCATTGTTCCCTTTTCTGCAAGAGACATCAATTGGAATCATATTTCGTATGGACGAAAGAATCGCCAGTTTTGCGGGACGTATTTTGCGCGCGAAATCTTTCAGCGTTTTGCGTGCCGTAGTATACACCCTCGAGGGTTCCCCACCTGGCGCTTCCATCCGCGCGGGGTTCTAGGCAAGCAATTTTGAAAACCCAGCGAACGCTCCCAAACGAAGCCGCTTCCGGCAACCAGGCGTCCGATGCGGAACTGTGTGATGTCCTCATCATTGGTGGAGGACCCGCGGGATCGACCGCGGCGGCGTTGATTGCGGACCGTGGCAAAGACGTGGTCCTACTCGAAAAGGACGCGCATCCACGCTTCCATATTGGCGAATCGTTGTTGCCGCGAAATCTCGCCATACTCGAACGACTGGGCATTCGGGAACAGATCGCTCAGATGGGCGTGCTGAAGCCGGGCGCCGAGTTCGTCTCCGACGAAACCGGCACGACCGTGGAGTTCAACTTCGCGACCGGACTCGACCAGGAATACACCCATAGCTACCAGGTCAAGCGCGCCGATTTCGACGAAGCGCTGTTCGCCAATGCGAGGAATAAAGGCGCGCGAACCTACCAGCGCACCGTGGTGACCGATGTGACCTTCGGCGCGGCCGGGGCGCGCCCGCGCGTATCGGCCAAGAACTCGAATGGCGAGTCTCTGCTGTTCGAGCCCAGGTTGGTGCTCGACGCTTCGGGCCGCGATACTTTTCTGGCAACCAAGTTTCGCCTGCGGGAGGTTAACAAGTACAATTCCACCGCCGCGGTCTTCGCGCATTTTACCGGCGTCGAATATCGGGTCGGCAAGCGCGCGGGCTACATCAGCGTCCACCTGGTCAAGGATGGCTGGTTCTGGATGATCCCGCTTCCCGGCGACATCATGAGCGTGGGTTTCGTCGGCAACCAAGCGGTGTTCAAAAATCGCCGCGTCAACGTGCAGGATTTCTTCTTCGAGCAGATACGTCAAAGTCCCACCGTCAACGCCCGCATGACGAAGGCGGAACTGGCCTCCGAAGTGATCACCACCGGAAACTACTCGTATCGCGCGAGGTCGGCGTGTGGCGAAGGTTACTTCATGATTGGCGATGCGTTCGCGTTCATCGATCCGTTGTTTTCCAGCGGCGTGCTGCTGGCGATGACGGCGGGCGAAATCGGCGCCGAGGTCGCGCTCCGTTGGCTCCAGAATCCGAAGGCCGGTTTGATCATGGCGCGCAGGGCCGAGCGCCGCATGCGCAGCGCGATGAACAAAATCGGCTGGCTAATCTATCGCATCAACCATCCGGTTCTCCGCGGCATGTTCATGGCGCCGAGCGACATGCTTCAGATGCGCGCGGGCTTGGTCTCGATACTTGCGGGCAACTTGCAGCGTAGCTGGCGCTATTCGACGCCGTTTCTCGCCTTCAAGAGTGTGTTCTACGCACTGTCGCTTGCGGCTCGATTTGGCCTTCGGCTTCCGGCACCGGCCACCGCCCCCGAGACTTCATTGGAGTGAAAACGTCGGTGCGCGAGTCATCCATCAATGCGCTTGAGTATCCCGCGCTCGAGGCGCCGTGGTCCGCGCTCTATGTACCGGAATCGCGTTTCGGGGTGTGGTTCCTCGGCACCGAGACCTGGGCCAAACACGTGCTCAAGCGCGCGATCGAGGATCTCGATCGACTCATCGAGCATCGCCGCAGCTCGTATCCGGTGATTGTGGATGTTGGCTGCGGTTTCGGGCGCTCGTTCAAAATGCTCAACGATCGTTTCCGACCGGTTCGAATGGTCGGCATCGATGTCGATCCGGAGATGCTCGCGAGTTCGCGCCGCGAGGCGACCAGCCACGGACTCGCGGTCGACTTCAAGCGAGCTTCGGGCTCGGCGCTTCCGCTGGCCGACCAGTCCGTCGATATGGTGTTCTGCCATCAGACCTTCCATCACCTGATCGATCAGCCTCATGCCCTGAGCGAATTTCATCGCGTGCTGAAGCACGACGGGGAACTGCTGTTTGCCGAGTCGACCCGCAAGTACATCCACTCCTGGATCATTCGCATACTCTTTCGCCATCCGATGGACGTGCAGCGGACCGCGGCGGAATATCTCGCGATGATTGGCGAGGCGGGCTTCGAAATTGCTCCGCGTTCGGTTTCGTATCCGTACCTGTGGTGGAGCCGCTCCGACTTCGCGATCCTGGAACGAGGGTTCGGGATCGCGCCATCCGCCGATCGTGAAGAGACATTGATCAACCTGGCAGCGATTCGGGATTGAGCACCGCAAGCGATCCTCCCCGCTGTTGTCGCTCGGACTGTTCTCCTCTCCCCTCGTTAGGATTGAAGACCACGGCGCTTCCGGCGATGCGAGAAAGCTTGCGCTCGGCGGGTCGCTCAGGAATGAATAGGCGGTCCGCAATTCGGGAGTCGACGCGTGGGGAGGCATCTCAAGTTCAAGTCCTCATTTCGAATTGTCGCCGCGATCGCGCTGACGATCGCAGCGTCGATTGCCGCGATCCCACGAGTCGCGGTATGCGACGACACTTCCCCCCAGTTCGGCCGGCGAATCATCCGTCATATTAGGATTACCCGCCACAACGTCTTCACTGCTGAGGAGCAGAAGAAGGGACTTCTCGGCGACGAGGCCTGGATGGATCGTTTTCCGTTAGGCGCGGAATTTCGGGACCTCAACGGGCCCGACAAGATGGACATCATCGGATGGGCCAACTGGATTCACATCAAAACTCGCGAGCACGTGATCGAACGCGAATTGCCCTTCCATGGTGGCGACGCGGTCAACTTTTCCCTTCTGTCGGAGACCGAGCGCAATCTGCGCGCGCTGGGAATTCTGCGCAATGCGCTCGTTCATGCGACCGCGCTAAAAGACGACCCGGCCGGCGCCGAGGTTGACGTGGTCACCGAGGACGCGTGGACACTGCAGCCCAAGGTCAGCCTCGCGTTTCTCGGCGGCAGCCATGTCACCGGCGGCGCCGGGATTGCGGAATACAACTTGTTCGGATTCGGCAAATCGGCGGAAGCTTTTTACGGCAGCGAGCTGTATCGAAATCTCAGTATCCTCGGCTACAACGATCCGCGGGTATTCGGCACCCATTGGCATGCGCTCGCGATCGGAAGTGAGAACAGCGACGGCCGAATCCGCTCCCTTCTTCTGGAATATCCTTTTTACTCAATGGCGGTGCCGTTTTCGCTGACCCTGGCGCCCTCGTACATTGTCGATCGCGAAAGACTGTTCTCTATTCCCGCGCCGAATCCGGTCGCCTTCCGTCGCATCCAGACCACCCTGGCCGCCGAGGGCGACCTGGCGCTGGTGGCCAGGCATGACCTCGTTCGCCGCATCGGTCTGCGCTACCAGGAATGGGACGACACCTTCACCACCGTGCAGAACTATCCAAACACCAACAAACTCGGCCTGCAGGATCGCAGAACGCACGCGCTGGAGGCCTCCTACACTGAATGGTGGCCGGACTTCATCAAGGCATACTTTCTCGATGAGCTAGGGCATCCCGAGGACAAGGACCTCGGTCTTTCATGGGAGCTGCGTCTTGGTTATTCGCCCGAGGTCTTCGGCGCGAGCAGCAATGAATTCGTGCTCGGCAGCTCTTTCAGCAAGGGCGGAAGGCTGGGCGACGATACTTACTCATGGCTCTTTCTGCAAACCGCAGGCCGGCTGCGCGGGGGAAAACTTCGCGATTCATTCCTGACCGCGGAAGGTATCGTGTACCAACGATTGCCCGCGATCCTCGGTCGTCCGCAGACCTTCGTGGCCGATGCCCGAGGGGATTTCTCCTCCGGACTCTTTCGCGACCACGAGTTCGTGGCTGGAGGTGACGACGGCGGTCTGCGCGGCTATCCGGTGAACTTCATCGGCGGCTCACGCAGGCTGATGATGCATCTGGAGGATCGCGTCACGATCGCGCAGGACCTCTTCCATCTGATGTCCCTTGGTGCGGTAGGTTTCTTCGATGGCGGCGAGGTTTGGGGCCGCGGCCGCTCGTTGGAGGCCTCGAACTTTCTCGCCACGGTGGGTTTGGGTTTGCGCATCGCGGGAACCCGCGGCAGTTTGCAGATCCCGGTGCGGTTGGACTTCGGATTTCCGCTGGTACATCACGTCGGAGTCAGCGCGATCGATTTTGGGACCGGCAGCGGACCTGTGTTTGGAAACTTCGGACGACCGTTTTTCGCCCAGGACAATGCGGTGAGCGTGCCGGAGAATTTCGCACCCGATCAGAGAAACGCGACCTATCCCTATACCTCGCCCTTCACGACCCGGGGTGGAATTTTCCCGGACTATTGAGCGCCGCCGACGGCATCTACATTCGCTCGGTGCGCCGCAGGAAGTCGCGCACGACTCGAAGATATTTCGCCGGCTCCTCGAGTTGCGGCATGTGCGAGCTCTTCTCGAACACCACCATTTCGGCGCCGCGAATCTGTCGGCGATAGAATGCGGTACTTTCCGGCGTGCCTTCATCGTAGCGTCCACACAAAAGCAGGGTGGGGAGATCTACTTCGCGCAGGCGCGCGCTGCGATCGTAATTCTTGAGGGTCCCGGTCGCGATGAATTCATTGGGACCCCACATAGTGCCGTAGACCTCGGCACCAATGCCGCGCATCATGCGCTCCATCGCCTCAGGCCACGGATCGAGGCGGCAGACGTGCCGCTTGTAGAAGGCGAGCGTCGCCGCCTGGTATTCGAGGCATCCGATATCGCCGGACTTTTCGTGGCTGCTGAGCGTATCGCGCACCGATTTCGGGAGTTTGCGGCGCAAGCGATTGGCGTCGGCGATCCAGCGCGGAATCGAGATCGCGGGATCCGCGAGGATCACGCTCGCGACGCCGACCGGCCGCGTGAGGAGGTAGTCGACCGCGAGCATCGTGCCCCACGACTGCCCCAGGATGTGCGCGCGTTCGAGTTTCAGCGCCTTGCGAAGCTGCGCGAGCTCCTTCACGAAGCGCTCGACCCGCCACAGCTTCTTGTCGGATGGACGATCCGACTTTCCGCATCCGAGCTGGTCGTAGAAAATCACCGGACGCTCATCGGCCAACGCTTCGAGCGGTTCAAGATAGTCGTGCGGTGCGCCCGGGCCTCCGTGCAGTGTGATGAGTGGAATGCCGCCGCCGCTACCGACTATGCGATACCACACGCGTCCGCCCTCGACGCGAACGAATCCTTCCCGCGCTCGCTTCGCCATCGTCATGCCTCCGCAGCGGAGTGTTATCGCGTTGCAGTCGAAAACGGAATCTATCTTTCGATCGCGGCGCTCCACTCAAGGAGCGGCCGCGCGATGCTCAGCGCGGTCGATGAAATCGCTACTGAAAGCGGGGAATGTCTACGCATGGACACTCTCGGGACGTTTGAGTTTGGGGAGAGCCTTGATGGATTTCCCGACCTTCTGCTGGGCCACGCGCAGCTCGTAGAGGCCCTGCAAATTCAGCCAGAACTGCGCGCTGGTACCGAAGAAATGAGCCAAGCGCAGAGCGGTGTCGCCGGTGATTGCCCGCTGTCCGTTCAAAATGCCGGTGACGCGGTTGGTTGGCACATCAAGCTTACGTGCCAATTCGGCGGCGCTCATACGAAGTTCTTTCAGTTCCTCGGCGAGATGCTTACCCGGGTGGATAGCAGTCAGTGCCATATCGCTCTCTCCTAGTGGTAATCAACAATCTCTACATTATGCGCCCGCCTTCGATGCGAATTAATCCTTTCCGCACTCGCTTCGCCATCGTCACGCCCTCCAGACGCGAGTGTTACAGCGGCGCGTGCGAAAACGAAACGCCGCGCGCCCGTGGAATCGTCCGACGGCATGGCATAAAACACACGCCCAATGACCACTGCGAATATCTCCGCGAGGCCTGCCGAGCCCGTCCGCGCGTTGACGCCGCGCGAGGCGGGGCACACGCTGTTCGCCAGCTTCCTCGGATGGACGCTCGACGCATTCGATTTTTTTGTGCTGGTGTTCGTGCTGCCGAAAATCGGCGCCGATTTCCATCGCTCGGTGGCCGATATCGCATTTGCGATCACGATGACGCTCGCGATGCGCCCGGTCGGCGCCGCGCTCTTCGGATGGCTCGCCGATCGTTACGGACGCCGCACACCGCTGATGATCGACGTGCTGCTCTACTCCGTGGTCGAGGTGCTGAGTGGCCTCGCGCCGACCTACGGCAGTTTCCTGTTCCTGCGCGCGTTGTACGGAGTCGGCAT